>CALVAT010000013.1 GCA_944325565.1 Candidatus Gastranaerophilales bacterium | reverse complement strand
AGAACCGCAAAGCGAAGCTTTGTATAATCTCAATTGGAAAAAGCCAAGACAGAAATCAAAACTATAAACATTGGAGCCATCTTATGATTTTACACATCTTTAACTAATGTTTAAATCCGTTTTGTAAAGCTATTATAAATTATTTTTTACCAGTTTATACATTTTACACAAATTCACCCAAGCTTTCTTTTAAAAGTTCTGCCTGCAAGTGTCAAAGTTATTAAAGAAATTACAACCAGCGGTATAATATTAGTCATAACATCTTCTATTCCCATCCCTTTCAAAAAAATTCCACGGGTTAAAACCATAAAAAAACGTACAGGATTAACCCAGGTCAAATACTGTAAAGCCACAGGCATATCTTCTATAGGCGAAATAAATCCAGACAACAGCACAGCCGGCATCATAAATGTCATAGCTGACAGAATGGCCTGCTGCTGGGTATTGCATATAGCAGATATAAAAAGCCCCACACCGACTATTGCAAGCAAAGAAATAAATATTGAAATCATAAACAAAAGAAACGAACCAGCAAATGGGATTCGGAAAAACACAATCACTGTTGCAGTCATTACCATTGTCAGCGACATTGCAATAATTAAAGGCGGAATCGATTTTCCCAAAAGTATTTCCAGAGAAGACAGCGGACTCACTATAAGCTGGTCAAATGTACCAAGCTCTCTTTCTCTTGCGATTGACAGCGCAGTTAAAATTAAAGTCGTAACAAGAGATAACATAGCAACGATTACTGTCAAAATATACCATTTGTATTCAAGATTTGGATTAAACCAGTTACGAACAGTTGCATTTATATTCACTCCATTTTTTAAAGGTAAAACCTCTGCTCCGTATGCCGTTGCAATTTGTGCTGCATAACCGGAAGCAATTGATGCAGAATTTGTTTGACGACCATCCGATATAATCTGAATCGTAGCCGTCTTACCGGCTTTAATATCACGGGAAAAATCGTTATTTATTAATATTCCTATCTGGATTTTCTGGGTATCAACTTTCTTTTTAAATTGATACTCATTATCAACATAATAAAAATTTCTGAATCTTGGAGAATTTTCAAATCTTGACAAAAGCTCTCTTGATTCAACGCTTTGTGAACGATCAAGAACAACTACATCAATATTTTGAACTTCCATAGTCGCAGCGTTTGAAAAAATTAAAAGTTGAACAATCGGAAGCCCGAGAATTATAGCTTTGGTTTTCGGGTCATTCCATATTGTGATAAATTCTTTTTTCATCAGTGCAAAAACACGGCGAAAGAAATCTCTTATCATTTTTTCCCTTGCCTTTCCATAATCTGAGCGGGAGAAACTTTTTCCAATCTCATTAATGTATTTTTATAAACAGCAAAAAACAACACCAACCCCAGTATCGTTAAATATATGGAATTAGCAATAACAATTTCTGGCACAGTACCTGCCATAAACTCACTTTCCACAAACGAAACATAATAACGGGGAGGCAAAATTCTCGTTAAGTGCTGAAAAAATACAGGCATAGAATTTATTGGAAACATTAAACCGGAAAGCATCAGTGCCGGCATAAATCCAACGCTCATAGCCACCATACTGGCAAGAAATTGATTTTTTAATACTGACGAAACATTCAAACCTATTCCGAGAGATGTAAAAAGAAACAAACCGCTCACAAGAAGCAAAACAAGATAGCTGCCTCTAAATGGTATCTGAAAAATAACAACACAAAGAAATATATTAAAAGCAAGTGAAAACATTCCTAAAATAAAATAAGGAATATATTTTCCTAAGACAATATGAATGGTTTTAACAGAGGTTGAAAGCATTGCCTCCATAGTGCCCCGCTCCCATTCACGTGCAACAACTAGTGACGTTAACAAAATTCCGATTAAAGTCATAGTAATAGCTATTGACCCCGGTACAATAAAATAATGACTGTTTAAATCCGGATTATACCAGGTTCTGGCTTCTGTATTTATTGAATTTTTTTTGACAGAACCCGCATATTTGCTGGTAGCAAGCCAGTTGTTTGCAATAGACATTGCATAGCTTTGAACATAATTTGCAGTATTAACCTCTGAACCATCTGTAATAATAAGTAAATCAGGATTTTGTCCTCTTGATAGTTTTGTCGAAAAATCGTTAGGAATTATGACTGCACCTTTAATTTTTGAGCGTGCAATTGCAGTTTCTATATCTTTTACATTATCAAAATAGATAGAATTAACATATTTACTGTGCCCGAAAGATTTTACCAGAGTGGCAATTTCAGGGTTAGGATCATCGTTTTTAATCCCCATTGTTACTTTTACAGAATCAAGATTTATCCCGTACATATAAATCATGATAGAAATAAATGGCAGAACAAAAGCAATTATTATACTGCTCGGGTCACGCAGAATTTGTTTTATTTCTTTTTGTATAAGGGCAATTAAAATCTTCATTCTATCTTCATTGCTCACTTTCTTTAATAAGTGTTATGAAAGTTTCTTCCATTGTTTTGGCACCTGCTTTGTCTTTCAATTCCTGCGGCGTTCCCAGAGCTATAGTCTCGCCGTGATAGAAAAGGCTTATTCTGTCACAGTATTCAGCCTCGTCCATAAAATGTGTAGTAACAAGTATAGTCACCCCTTTTTTAGCAAGCGATGTTATATGATTCCAAAAATCACGGCGGGTAATAACATCGACACCTGATGTCGGTTCATCAAGAAATAATACAGGCGGATTATGAATTAAAGCACAAGCCATTGAAAGTCGTTGTTTCAGCCCAAGTGGAAGTTCTTCGCTTTTTTGTTGTGCAAAATCTTTTAATCCAAAAACATCAATAATTTCCTGAACTTTAGACTCCCTATTCGTAAATTTTATACCGTAAGCAGCCGCAAAAAACTCAAGATTTTCTTTGACAGTAAGACTTCCATAAAGCGAAAACTTCTGTGCCATATATCCTAAATTAGAACGGGCTTTTTCAGGATCTTTTGTAATATCAATACCCATAATGCGGGCTGTTCCGTTTGTTGGTTTTGCAAGTCCGCACATCATCTTAAATGAAGTTGATTTGCCGGCGCCATTCGGCCCGAGCAGTCCAAAAATTTCTCCTTTGTTTATACAGAACGAATTATTCTTAACTGCATAAAAGTCCCCGTATTTTTTCTCAAGATTATCAGCCTCAACAGTGCATTCCTTAATATCTTTTAGCGGTTTATAATTCTCAGCAATTCTGGAAAGTTCCTGTTTATATCCCCCCATAAGCTCAATTACTTTATTTTCGAACTCCTGAGGTGTTTCCGCCAAATCGTTTGGATTTCCTTTGTAAATTACCTTACCCCTATCAATAACAACAACATTATCAAAACTGTGAGCCTCATCTAAATAGGCAGTAGACCATAAAACCGTTGTTTGGGGATTTATCATATCACGAACCATTCTCATCAAATCTCTGCGAGAAATAGGGTCAACACCGACAGAAGGTTCATCAAGCAGCAAAAAATCCGGACTGCCCAGAAGTGTACAGGCCAAGCCGAGTTTTTGTTTCATACCGCCAGATAAAGCACCCGCCAGTCTATCCTGAAAAGGATCAAGGTTTGTAAACTCGAGCATTTTTTTAAAATCATGCTTCACGTTCTTCAAATCAGCATAAAGGATTAAATTTTCAATTACTGTCAAATCTTCATATAATCCAAATTTCTGAGGCATATAACCTATATGCGGGGTCAATTCGTCTTTTTGCGTTACAGGATTATATCCCAGTGTAGAAATTTCGCCTTTATCAGGAATCAAAAGACCAATTATCATCCTCAAAAGAGTTGTTTTTCCTGCTCCGTCAGCTCCAATCAAGCCCGTAATTTTCCCCTTTTCTATGTTCAAAGAAAGGTCATCAAGAGCAGTGATTTTACCAAATACTTTTGTTATATTTTTAATTTCTACAGTATTTTGCATTAATCCTCGTTCTCAACTGAATCAGGCTGACTTTTTAAATCGACCTTAATTGTCACAGGCATCCCCTGACGCAAATATTCATCAATGTCATAAATATAAACTCTTATACGATAAACAAGATTCGTTCGAATATCTGTTGATTGAACAGTTTTGGGAGTAAATTCAGCAACAGGTGAAATATATCCGACCTGACCTGTGTATTCTCTTTTTTCTCCTGTTTGAGGATTTATCGTATCTGTGTATACTTTTACCTTTTGACCGTATTTAATGTTTCCTAAATCGGTTTCATTTACATAAGCTCTAACCCAAACAGGTTTAACTTTTGCCATTGTGTAAACAGGCTGGGCTTTGGAAACATTTGCTCCCGGTTCCTGTACCCTTACCATAATTATTCCTTCTTCCGGAGCATAAATTTTTGTATAGTCCAGCTGGTTTTTAGCAAAATTTTCCTGTGCTACAGCAGCGTCATAATCAGCTCTGGTTCTATTTTTTGAATTTAAAAGAGTGTCATAATCCTGTTTGGAAATTGTATTATCAGCAGCAAGAGGTGCATTACGTTCAAATTTAGACTCTGCATCAGACTTCAGAGCATAAGTTTTTTCCACATCGGCTCTGGCTTTTTGCAGATTCGAAACATAATCCTTATCATCCAAAATGGCAAGCAACTCTCCCTGCTTAACAGTATCGCCTTCTTCTTTCAACATTTTTTCTATCTTGCCTGCAACCTGAAAACTCAAGTCCACCTGACGGATTTCAATGTTACCGTATAGAGTAAGTTCGTTAATTACCTTCCGGTTTTTAAAATACAAGAAAACCAGAGTTGAGCAAATAATTAAAACCAATAATATTACAATCGCAATTCTTTTTTTCATCATTTACCTCTTATAATTGCCCGCCAACCGCTTTATACAATGTGAAATAATTAACAATTCTACGGGTTTTCGCCTGTGTATAATTTGTTTGTGTATTTATAAATCTATTTTCTTCCGTTAAAAAATCAGGTTCTGAAATAACACCGCGACTAATTTTCTTCTGGGCATTGTTAAAATTTTCAAGTTCAAAATTTAATTCAGACTTTGTATTATTTTCAATTTCTCTATCGTGCTTAATTATACAAAGTGCAGTATTAACCTCTTTTACTGCTTCCAAATTTGTTTGATTATAATTTTCAAAAAGTTCTTCATATTTTGCTTTATAAATTTTTAAATTTGCAACCTTCATGCCGCCTTTAAAAATATCCTGCGTTGCTCCGGCTAAAATTGCAGCAAGCGAAGATTCCCATGAGAAAAATGTTCCGGGAGCTATTGTATTAAAGGCCCAGATGCCAACTATATTAAATCTAGGGAAAAATTCTTTTTTAGCCACTCTAACATCAATTCTGGCTTTCTCTAGATTAGCCTCGGCCATTTTCACGTCAGGTCTTGAAAATATTATTTCAGAACTTATTTCCTCCGGAATTTTTCCAGAATATTCAAAATTCTCTATATTTCCTACCTTCATATTTTTTATATTTGAAGAAGAATTCCCTGTTAATACAGCAAGCTGCATCATTAAAGTTTGTCTTTCTTTTTTTAATTTTTCGAGATTGTTTTTTGTTTCTTCAACATTCTTTTTTAAATTATTAATTTCAGTTGAATTGATAATTCCTCTTTCAAATTTTTTATTGCTTCTTTTTAAAATTTCTTCCTGATTTTTTAAAATATCTAATTGTTTTTCAATCAAATCATCATACATTAAAATATTTGTATAAACAGTTGCAACATCACTTAAAATAGCCAGATAAATTGCCTTTTCATTAAAACGAGAAGCCTCATAACTTTTCTTTAACGCCCTTGTTTTATCCCTATTTTTCAACAAAAAATCAGCCTCATAACTGGCCATAAATGGAAGTATAAAAGCATTGTCTTTTAGTTGGAAATTATCTAACTCAGGGACTTTTACACCGAGATAACTTGCCCCGACACTAAATGAAGGTAATTCCTGCCCCAGCGAATATTTTACCTGCTGGCGGTATTGTTCAACCACATGTTCTGCCTTTTTCAAATCATGATTATTATTCAATGCATCTTGAATATAACAGTTCAAATACGCATCATTGAACCTTGTAAAAAAGTCTACATTCAGCTCTTCAACATCAAGAGCAAAACAAGCCTGTGAAACAAACAGAAAAATAAAAGAGAGGAATAATTTTTTAATCATTATTTATTGCCTCCTTCAAAACAGTATTAATATAACATTTTACATTTTCTTTTATAATTTTAATATCCTCCTGACAAAAATCATCCTGCCCTAGTTGCCTAAGAGAAAAAGCCGGTAAAATTCGAGGAGAGTTAACCTGTGAAAGCATAAAAAGAGTTTTGAATATAACAATCCTATCATTTACATCTCTATTCAAAATTCTTGCAACAACTCTTCTCATATAATCCAATACAGGTGATTTAACGCTAAAATCAGGCTTTTGTTGTTCTTTCAACAGTAAAACAATTAAATCCGAAGAAATATTAGTATAAAAAAAGTCAACAAATTTGTCCGAAATAGTTATTAACAAATCAAAACATTGTTCAACGCTCATGTCCTCAGGATTTTTATTTAAGTCAAGAAAATTCTTTGAATATTCAATTTGTTTTTCAAGTAAATCGTCAATAATTCCCTGATAAAGCTCCTGCTTACCGCCCCAGTAATACGAAATCATACAAAGATTAACATTAGCTTTTTTGCAAATTTCTCTGATACTTGTCCCATCAAAACCCTTTTGTGCAAAAAGAATAGTTGCAGCTTCTAAAATCCGTGTTTTTGAATTGTCGTCTTTTATCTTTTCCATGTGTGCTCCGATTCGATATTTACAATATACAAAACAAACGTTTGATTTTGTCAAATAATATAAAAATTATTAAGCATTTTTAATAACCTGTAGTATTAATATATATTTCGAACTAATATTAAATCAGAAAGGTTTGTTACATGAACGTAAGAAACAACATATCATTTTACGGATGGGAAGCCGGTTCTGGACTATCTGGAAAACTTAATAACGAAAAAGAGCTGAACGAATTAGCGAATGTTTCTAAGGTGGACAATATCCGCACAAATATAAGCCAAGATAACAAATACCTCCCATCAGATGATACATATCTTACAATGTCTTCAAAAAATGTTGACGGAAAATTATTCTACGGTATTGATTGTGTCATACTGTCAAAAGACACACCAAAAGAAAAAGTTTCTGAAACTATTTTTCAATCCGCACAAAATTCCATTGGCAAACTTTACGGTAATATTGCAAAATTCAATATAAAAAACAAAAAATAAAAATATAACAAATATATGAAAATAAATTCTTTTTTATCACAAATTTTTAACACAAGCCGAACACCTACAAAAATGAACTGGACTGGAAAACAAACAAAAGTACAGGTCCCTTTCACTCTACGCGATAAAAATCTTGGCAAACTAAAAGTCAGAGTTAAAGATACATTTATAAAACCATCACAACATGATGAGATTACAATATCTATAAATAAAAACAAATTTTCTTCACCACTGGCAATAGAAAAACTCGACATATTCAAAAACAAAAATATTTACGGAAAAAATATTGAGGTTCAAGAGAATTTTCGCAATAAAAATTTGCGGCTCGGAGAGCTAATGCGGCTTATGAGCGTAGCCCAGATGAACGAAAATAAATCTCCTGTAATGGAAATTTATTCAAAGGATTCTGCAATATATTTCCATGCTAAATACAAATTCCAGCCTGCAATTGACGGATATACAACAATAGACAAAGCTATAACACAAATTGCCAGTGACAAACATCCTCTTCTAAAAGAACTGGTTCAAGAAGCACAGCAATTTAAAGAAGAAATCTGGACAACAGAATCATACAATGAAAACTGGATAGATAAGGTAAATGATTTTGTCGACAGATATATCCAAAAAGTACTAGAATATAAATTACCGATAAAAGAACATCCAATCAATTCTTACATAAATATGAAACTAACGAGGGAAAATCTTCTGAAAAATAAAGATTTTTTCAATCAATTGTTCACAAACCACGGCATAGATTACATAATTTGACCTTATACGTCAATGTATTTAACAGTTATAACATTATTTAATACATCAAATCCAGTAACTTGAAAACAACTGTCACGCTTTAATAAATATTCTTTTTCATTCCAGTGCTGACGATCAATATTAAACAATGAATCCATATCAATATACTTTGTCCCTTTCGGAACTTCAATCTTTAAAATAGGATTACCATTTGTACGGAATCTACATGCTACATTATAATCAGTTGTCGTCGAAATAAAAGACTTATCCCTATAAACGCCGCCTTTTGTCGTCAAAATATCTTTATCTGCTTCACTTAAGTCCGGCTGCAATGCTCTATAAAGAACAATGTCATCCTGAGTACGCCAGAATTTATTTTCATTCTCGAATATATTATCAAGACTTTGCACAAGCCCTTCCAGCATTTGAGAAGTATTAAATCCTTTCACCCTGTCATGTCTTAAAAAATTATGCAGCTCTTGAACACTATATTTATATTCTTTCAAGGCATTCATATCTTCAGGCGAAAAATATTTTTTCAGATTGCCTTCATCATCATAGACCTTTACGTCCCCTGTATGATTATTAAGAATAAAAATTGAAGACAAAAAACCATTGGAATCTCTTAAACATTTTGCCCTCATATCGTCATAGCAAAGATTTTTGAATCCTTCAACAGGCCGCCCGATTTGGATATAATCACGCACATGCCGGCCAATTAGCATACCGTTTGCTGATATGATTTTATTTATAATGCCCTCAACATCTTCCGTTGTTTGTGGCTTTTTCTTTCCTTGCATTGCAACCATTGCTCTGCCGTATGTTTCATTGCACAAAGCAGCCTCATTTTCCACGGCCTTTGACATATCACAAACAGGTTTTAAAGCCATACAAGAAGTACGTTGGTTATCATTATTTACGGTTTCACACTTGAGATTAGAATGTATCTTCATATTTAATAAAAAACAATTTTAAAAATAAAATTGACTGTTACTCATATAAAATAATGAAATTATTCATTTTTATAAAAAAGTTTATTGATAAAAAACAGTTTTACGACTAAAATAAAGCTATATAAAATCAAAATACTGGAAAAAGGAGAGAGTTTTATGAACAAAAACGTGAAGTATGTTGCATTAGGTTTAACAGCATTTATTATAGGTATGTCTGTAAATAACTTTGCAATTTCTAATGTTCCAAGCAAAATAGCCGTAGTTGATGTACAAAAAGTGGTAGCATCATCTTCTCAGGTAAAAGCACTCAAAGCTGATAGAGAAGCTAAAATCAAAGATCTGGCTAATTTTGTTACTACAGCAAGAGCCAACGTAGCTAAAGAATCAAATGCAGATAAAAAGAAAGAGCTCGAAACAAAATATAACAAAGAGCTCAACTCTAAAAGAGATGCAATCCAAAAAGACTATGCAAAAAAACTTGCTGCTATCGACAAGAATATTTCTTCTGTAATTAATCAGAAAGCAAAAGCAGCAAACTATGACATAGTTCTCGCTAAAGGTGTCGTATTATACGGCGGTACAGATATTACTTCTGAAATCACTAAATCAGTAAAATAGCCAATATAAAAATATACAAAAAACCTCTCTATAAAATATAGAGAGGTTTTTTAATATGTTCAAAATTAACCTTTCACATCAAAATCAATACCTGTAATTTTATCCCGTCTTAGAGCAGCGCCAATGTTATATTGCATAAGATTATACTTTTCAATCTCACTGGCAACATTGCCGTTAAAAACCTGCTGATTTGAATCAATAAAGTTAAATAGAGGTTCCCAAATACCGCTGACCGTGCCTTCGGCTGTTTTTTCCACCTGTTTTATTGTCTTAACAGGAACTTTAATGTTCATTCCGAATGGTTGTTTAAAAAAGTTTTCCGACATTTGCATCACCCCTG
Source organism: Candidatus Gastranaerophilales bacterium (assembly GCA_944325565.1). GTDB lineage: Bacteria > Cyanobacteriota > Vampirovibrionia > Gastranaerophilales > Gastranaerophilaceae > Limenecus. The sequence goes on along the minus strand of CALVAT010000013.1, from coordinate 18,494 downwards.
TAATTGATTACAGTATTTATATCGACCAACACTTCCTTAAACTTTAATAATTTTATTCAAATTGTAAAGAAAAGTTTACAACACCATATATTAAGTTTTGTAAATTTAAATTTAATAAAAACTTTCACAAACCAAAAATACAAATTTTTAAGAAAAAAGAACTTAATAGAATAATATTTGTATTGTTAAATAAAAAATCACTTTTTTGCAAAGCAGTTCACGATTTTTTACATTTAAAGATAGCAAATTATTTTTTTACGCGATTTGTATTTATATCAGGTCTTTCATATCATATAGAGGTAGAGCTCACCTAAATTAATACGGATATAAAAGACACTAGTTAGACTAACAGCTATGATTACACAAATTAAACAAACAGAAGTTTACAAAAAATCAAATATACAGGCAGCCAAACCCCAAAATACAGTTAAACAATCTTTTAAGGGAATCCCGCCGGAAATCATCAATGTTTCTATAATTGACCTTGCTACAGCAATATTGCCAAGAACTTATGTTGATGCAAAAACAAACGGATTTGCTGCGGCAGAAACATTCAGAAGAGAGTCGTCCGGACTTATCGTAAACTGTCTTATTCCAGGATTCATTGTTTACGGAGTAGCCAAAGCTCTTGAACTTCTCAATCCAAAAGACAAAGGTATGGCCTCAAAATGGGCTAATCAAGATGCTATTACTACATTAAACAAACATTTTCTAGAAGCAAAAGGCGATTCAAGAAGCTTTACCAACAAGTTGCTTGATGATATCACTGTGCTAAACGGTCATGAGTGGAAACCGCTAAAAGGCATAAATTTAGAAAACGAACGTATGGAATTTGCCAGAACAATGGCAAATAAACTAGCAACCAAGAAAGAAAAAGCTGCTGCTGTTTCTAATTTAGAGAAAAAAGTTCTTGAGATGACAGGTGCATCAAAGCACATTCAAATTGCTGGCAAATCTTATCATGCAGATTTACATACACTGCTTAGGGATGCAATGGATGTCGGACAAGACTTTTTAGAACATAAAAGAACAGCGATAAGGGAAGTTGCCAAAGACTTTAAAACTGGAAAACTCACAGGTTCACGTACTGAAGCAGTAGCGCAAGCTGTTGCCAAAGAGCTTAATGGATATTTCAAAGAGTCAAAACGCTTTATCAATAAAAAAAGCTTTTTGGGGCTTGCAATTGTTATACCGCTTGCCGCCTCTATGCAGTCTATAAACAGATGGATTACAAGAAAATCCTCTGGGCAGGATGGAGCACCGATATATAAAGACTTCGGCACACAAAAAAAGAAAAAGGAAATGAGCCCGAAAGAAAAATCATCATTCTGGCTGCAAAAAATGGGAGCAGCTGCATTGATGGTAGGTGTTGCATACGCATCATTAAAGGACAAATCCAGTCTCTCAAACATTTTAAAAGGTCTGCAATTTACAAAAAATATGCCGACAATGGATCAGTGCAGATGGATTGCTACTTCTACTTTTGCTAGCCGTATGCTTGCTTCAGAAGACAAAAATGAGCTGCACGAAGTTACCTGGAGAGATATAGCCACCTTCGCAAGTTTGTACTTTTTAGGTGATTATGTTGCAAAAGGTGTAGGATATGCTCTTCAAAAGCTTACCAAAATTCCTCTTTTGAACTATACTAAAAATGCTCCGAAAAAAACTAACAATGCCATAGTCGATTTTGGCAAAAAAGTAGCACACTGGGCAAGCGGCACAGAACTTAAAACATTCGGAGAAGCCGCAAAAGTATCTAAACAGGCCAAAAACCTGAGATATGTCTGCGAAGGTGCTTCACTTGGTTTCTCAATGCTTATTCTTGGTATGCTGGTACCATGGTATGTGAGAAAACAGACAGAACGAAAAGTCCAGAAAGAAATGGCAGAAAGATATAACAGTTTCCACACCTATCCATCATTAAACTTAACTAGCAACAAAAAAACTTTTCAGGCGTTTGGTATGATGATGAATAAAGCAAAATAAAAAACAGGATAATATATGCTATCGCAAATTACACAAACTCAACAACCGAAAACATTAAAATACTCAACTCCGTTAAAAAATGAAAAGAATAATAACCCGAGTTTTAAGAGCCTCGGGGCTTTAGGTACACAGACGCTAAACTTTCTTAACACAAGCCCCGCTATAGGTGCTTGCTTTGTTGATTTCTTTTCAATGGTTATGCCGAGAACAATTGTAGACTTCGGCCGTTCAAAAGATGCAGGGCTGGAAACAGGATTTAGAGAATCATCCGGTACAGTAAACCACGCTCTAGCCGGTATTGTTGGTCTCGGGGCCGGTTATACGGTATCAGCAGCATTCAATAAAGCCAACGGAGTTAAAGCACACCTTATGTTTATGGATGCCAATGCAATAGATACATTTAAAGAGTTTGTTAATATAAGTGCTGATACAACAAATGGCTATGATGCTAAAAAATACTGGGAATCTTTCTTTAAAAGTATAGAAGGCCTTAATACAACAGACGGCAAAGAAGTTTGGAAAAAACTTTCCGATGAAACCGTCCAGAAAGCAACCCAAATAATGACAGAAGAAGGAGGAACAACATACAAAGTTCCAAAATCAACACTTGCAAAAATATCAGAACTAATTACAGGCGAAACAGGTGCAGGCTCTACTTTCCGTGTTTCAATTAAGAATAACGCCGATGCAATAGAAGCTCCGATAAAAGATTTGACCGGTAATGCTAATTCTATGCTTAAGGCTGTAATTGACAAAGCAAAGAATGATAAAACAGCAATAGTCGAAGATTTGGAAAAATTTCTTAAAGGTGTGAAAAACAAAAAAGTTGCGACTGTTGCCGCTGGTCTTGCTTTCCCTGTTGCTGTAGGTATGTCGGCTCAACCTATTAACAGATACCTTACCAAAAAACGTACAGGCTCAGATGGATTTGTAGGAGTTGAAGGCCGAGAGCCGGATCATTCTACAGGATTTAAAATAGCAAAACTTATTCTGGGTATAGGTATGGGGTCTGCAATGATTGCGACTATTCTTAAAAAGCCATCAGAACTCTATACAAACCTTCCCAAAGCAGCAAAAGAGCTTATATCTAATCTACAATACAAAGGTATGGTTCCGACAATAAATCAGTTTAAATTTATCTACGGAATGACGATTATGAGCCGTATTCTCGCTGCACGTGACAAAAATGAAGCACGTGAATCAGCAATCAAAGATTCTCTCGGTTTTGCTAACTGGCTGATTCTTGGCGGATTTGTTTCAAAACTTGCTGCAAAAGCTTTCAACAAAGGTATTATCAACTACGACGAATCTAAATATGGCAAAGGTGTATGGAAATTTATTCAAAACTCTGTTGAAAAAACTCATGAAGAAATCCTCTTCCCTGCTTTACAAAAACTTGGAATTAAAACTGTCGGTGAAAACGGCAAAGTTGTTCCGTTCCGTAAACTAGTCGGAGCACTCAAAGACGCTGCCATAAAAGAAGGAGCAACACCCGAAACACAAAAACTCGTCAAAGAAACATTATCAAAACTGAAATATAAAAATGCTGCCCAAATGCTGGGATATATTTACTCAGGCGTTGTGCTCGGCGTAGGTATACCAAAGCTCAACATAGCAATCACAAAATACTGTGAAAATAAAAAAGCAGCAAAACAGCAGCACTCTAATACTGGTGCTGATAAAATGAAGCTTAACAGCGAATTTTTGCAAAAAAATGCAAACACAAAAACATTTGGAGCATTTTATAATTCTTTGTAATAAAATAAATTGCATCTTTTGTATTTTAAGTGAAATTTATTATTATGTAGATTTACAGCAACAAATGTTTTAAAGCTCCTATTAAAATAATTGAAGCAGAAGATGATTTAAAAAACGCCTTCGATGAAATTGAAGAACTCAAAAAACGATATTATCTTCTAGGATATATAACTTATGACTTTAAAAAACTTTATTTTGAAGTTTTTGATAAATACGAACTCTATGTTCCTGCTACCCCAAAACAACTAGGAACGATAATAAAACCTCTTATTTCAAAAGAAAAATATATCCAACAGGTTAACAAAATAAAAGAATATATAGCGAACGGAATAACCTATGAAGTCAACTATACATACCCGTCGGAAGTATTAACAAATCTGGACGGAATAGACTTATATGAAGCTTTACTTAAAAAGCAAAAAACACCTTATAATACTTTTCTTAAAAACAAATACACAAATCTGCTTTCATTTTCTCCAGAATTATTTTTTAAATTAAAAGGAAGAAAAATTTTCACAAAACCGATGAAAGGTACAATTAAACGTCTTGGAGATAAAGACGACGCTAAAAGGCGTGATTTTTTATATAACGACACGAAAAACCTTGCAGAAAATGTAATGATTGTGGATTTATTAAGAAATGACCTAGGTAGAATCGCTAAAAGCGGAACAGTAAATGTTGACAAACTTTTTGACATAGAAGAACACCCGACTGTTTTTCAGATGACATCAGAAATATCAGCAGAATTAACACACGATATCAGTTTATATGAAATATTTAAAGCTATTTTCCCGTGCGGTTCAATTACCGGAGCCCCAAAATTATCAACAATGAGAGTTATAGAAGAACTTGAACCATATTCAAGAAACATATACTGTGGGGCAATAGGTTTTCTTTCACCGGAAGAATGTGAATTCAGCGTTCCTATAAGGATTTTATACGGAAACAACCACAAATATACTTATCATAGCGGAGGCGCTATAGTTTGGGACTCCTCAGCAGAAGAAGAATGGGAAGAAACTCTAGTTAAAACTAGATTTCTTGAAACTGACTTTGATTTAATCGAAACCGCCGTTGATGACAGGAAAAGACATATTCAAAGAATGAAAAATTCTGCAAAAAAACTGGGATTTCTCTGGAACAAGGATATTGAAACACTTGATAATTTTTCACGGCTTATCTTAAAAAAAGATGGAACTTTTTACACGGAAGATAAAGTATTTGGTCAAATAAAAAACAATAGAATACGAATTGCACGACACGTTAATAGTGCCAATCCGTTTTTATATCACAAAACTACAATCAGAACATGCCAGCCTGCAGATATATTTGATGAAATAGGAATTAATGAAAGAGGAGAGATTACAGAAGGTACATATACTAATATTGCTGTTCTATACGGTGATAAACTTTATACTCCACCTGTCACATCAGGACTTCTTAACGGAACATACAGGCAAAAACTTATTGAAGAAGGCAAGTTAAAAGAAAAAGTTCTTTATCCTCAAGATCTAACAAAAGCAGACAAAATATTCTGCTTTAACTCTGTTCGAAAAATGGTAGAGGTAGAATTATGCTAATAATAGATAATTACGACTCTTTCACTTACAATATTGTCCAATACATAAAAATGCTGGGTATTGAGCCGATAGTAATAAAAAATGATGAATTAACAAGAGCAGAAATAGAAAAGTTGAATTTTAAAAGAATAATTCTTTCTCCCGGTTGGGGCAATCCCGACAACTCCGGTATTACGATGGAAATTATTGATTCTTTTAAAGACAAATTGCCAATACTGGGTGTCTGTCTAGGAATTCAATGCATCGCAAAATATTTTGGAGCCGAAATTATAAAAGCACCGACACCATTTCACGGAAAGAATTCAGAAATATTTTTCAACAAAGATTTTATTTTATTTAAAGGGCTGCAACAGGGTTTTAGTGCAACAAGATATCACTCTTTAATGATCTCCTCAATAAACGAAAACATAAGTATAGAAGCTAGAACAAATGACAACATTCCTATGGCTCTTAAAATAAAAAACAGACCAATATTCGGAGTACAATTCCATCCAGAAGCAATTCTGACAGAAAACGGAATAAAAATATTTAAAAATTTTATTGATATAAAAAACGAAAATTAATTACATTAAAAAACCTAACCAGATTTTTAACACTCCAGTTTCTGCCTGCTTATGTTCCAACCTTAGACAAAGCTTCGCTTTGTAGTTCTCATCTCCCCCCAATAACAAAAAAGCCCCATTCGGGTCTAAAATCGGAGCAGGGGGGATTGTCTTGGTTATTCTGCACTTGAAGAATCCGCTTCTTGGATTATTGGCGGTTCAAAGTTCTTGCTCTCCGTTTTGATTTGCTTGCGCAAATCCCACTCCGGCAAACTTTTACACAGGACGTGCTGGGTCACTTCGTGACACGGCGCTCTTGCCAAAATCCGCTCGAACCTTAGATAAAGCTTCGCTTTGTGGTTCTCATCCCCCCAATAACAAAAAAAAGACCCCTTCGGGTCTAAAATCGGAGCAGGGGGGATTCGAACCCCCGGCGGAGTTGCCCCCGCACAAACGTTCCAGGTTTGCACCTTAAACCACTCGGACACCGCTCCATTAATTCTATTGAGTTTTCATTTCTTCGATTTAGCTTATAATCATTGTATTTGCTGATACAATTATTGCAAGCCTCATGCTTATTTATTGAATATCAAATACACGGCCATTTTATCGAAAAAATCTTTCTGTGGTAACAAAAGAGTAAATTTAGAATGATTATCTCCTAACAACCCTGTATATATATTACCAACTACCTCTAAAGTGTTACTATAAGTAGATTTGCAACCCATATTAGTTTTTTTATTCAAGTGTTGAACAGGTTTGAAAAACAATACGTGCTCCCCATTTTCTACTTCACACACAGGTGTTAGCAAATTGTTACAACTATCTGTCAAAATATCTCCAAAATGTATAATTTTTCCATTTTTATCTTTTAGTCCAAGAAAACGTATAAGATCTGTTTCTGATTTTTGATGTGTTATAAGACCAAGTTTTTTTGTATAAAAAATAACAAATTTCAACAGATTCTTCCACACCCACTCCAAGTCAATATCCACAGCAATTTTAACAATACCCAAAGACATTATCATATCCATTCCTTCCAATTTTGACATGATTAGTTATATCAACTAAAAAACTTAACCGATATAATTTGTAAAAACTTTGTAAATCTATACTAAACGGAAAATATGATAATTGGTTCAAAAACCGTTATAAAATAAAGGTTTACACGGTTCCAGCAAACAAAATTAATGCAATATTGTTACTTTCGTTAAAAAAAAATCACATTTCTTTATATTTATTATGTAATACCCCCAAAAAGCATCTGCTATCTCAATTAGTAAATAATATGCCCCATAAAACAAAAACATATATTTCTCTTTGCATAAATTTTTCAATATTTAATATTATTTAACAAAATAAAATATTGTAATTTTTTATTGTTTATTTAATAATAATGACTACAGTTGAATAGAATTTCAATAAATGGCATAGTAGCTCACTAGGCGAGCTGGAAGCGGAGCCGCTTTTAGATTAGACCAACTGAGCTAAAATAAAAATTGAATAACAACAGATAAAATGGCATAGTAGCTCAGTTGGTCAGAGCGCTCGGCTCATACCCGGGAGGTCACTGGTTCGAACCCAGTCTATGCTATTTTTGCTTTTTAAAAATAAAAAAACGGAAACGGTGAGTTTTCGTTTTTTATTAGATATGACCGCCGTTACGAAGTAAGCGCAGCTTGCGCAGTGGAGCAATCTTGATTGCACAGGCGGAATTAAAGTAAACCAGTGACCTCCATATCGCTAAAAATCTGAATACGCAGGCTTCGCCCGCTTAGTCGAACCCAGTCTATGCTATTTTTATTAGGGAGTTTCAGACTCCCTTTTTTAATGCCAATATCGCTGTGGGTAATCTGTGTGTAATTTGGGATTTTTACAATCAGCCCACAGATATCCAACAAATCCATCGCAATTTGGTTAATAAATATCGGCAAGATTTTTCAAATCTTTTTATAAAAACGAAATTTTCCTCCAAATGTATGATTTTTAGTAATTTTTGTATTTTTTTTGACTTTTTGTCCGACATCATTAATGAATAAGTACGTTTAAATAAAGGACTTAATCATGACAACATTACGCGGCGGTATTAACTTTTTCGAAAACGGTTTGACAACCAGCATACGAGCAATGCACCTGCAGACAGAAATTTTTGGTGTCATAAACGAAAACTACAACTCGTTCGATAAAGTAGGCTACCAGAGAAAAGACCCTGTTGTTTCTTCGTTCGCCGAATGGATAGGCACACACGCGCTTTCTACAGCTGTTGATGATTCAATAGGAAGAATCGGGCATTCCGACAATCCGCTTGATTTAGCTATTGCAAACAAAGGCTATTTCCAATACCAGAGCCCTGATGGAATAAAAATCACACGTGACGGACGTTTTAAAATAGACAAAGATGGAAACCTGCTTACGTTGGAAAATGCCAATGTTCTGGCAAATGACGGCACACCTATAAGACTGCATGTTATCCCGGAAAAACTTGAAGATGTAAAAGTTTATAAAAACGGAGATATCAGAGTATTTAATAAAGCAACAAACAAACTTGAATATGTTGCTACCCTGTCTGTCGTAACAAACGAAGGGGTTGCGGTATTGGATCCTAACATAAAGCAGGGATTTAACGAATACTCTAACGTTTCTTTAAACAGTGAAATTCTACAGATTATACCTGTAAAAAGGAATTTTGAAGCTAATAGACAGCTGTTTATAATGCAAAACAACAATCTGTCACGTGCTATACAATCACTTAGCAGTACGTCATAAATAAAATGATTAAAAAGGCAAAAGTAAGTTAAGAAAGGTTAGTATAAATGACAACATTACAAGGTTTAATAAGAAGAGGTATTATAAACACCAACATTCAATTTGAAAGATTGGGATATATCTCAAACAATATCGGCAACCTCAATACTAACGCATATAAATCCGTAAGATTTGAACAAATTCTTGACGAAAACGGATACTTAGACGGCGTTGTCCGCTATGACTATCAGCAGGGTGCATTCATGAGAACAGAACGTCCATTAGATGTCTGTCTTACAGGGCCCGGATTTATTCCAGTAACATCTCCCAACGGTGATGTTCAATATACAAGAGATGGTTCTTTTAAGCTGGACAAAGACGGTTATATCGTAACAAACGACGGCTACCTTGTTGGCGATGGTATCAAAGTTCCTGTTAACCACGAAGGTTTGAGAATAAAACAGGATGGAACTGTAATGATTATCCAAAAAGGTCATACAGAATACCAGACTCTCGGAAAAATACCTGTTGTTCAATTTCAAAATCCTGAAGGCCTAAAATCAGCGGAATATAACAAAGTTATTGCAACCGAAGAATCAGGAGAACCAAGATTAATAAAAGAACACAGCTACATTGCACAGGGCGGGCTAGAACGTTCAAACGCAAACTATATAGGCAACGTTAATGAAGTATTAAGACTTAATTCATCCATGATTGCCGGTACAAGACTCATACACGTAATCGATGATATGTATCAAAAATCCATAAACCTCACTCAATAATTTATAAATACGGTAAATAACCCGTAAACAAAAAGGTAAAAAAACATGTACACACCAAAAGATCCTATTATTAAAACAAACTTGATGCTAGATTTGATTTCTCAAAGACAAAGAGCTTTGAGTACAAACCTTGCCAATATGGATACACCCAATTATGTAAGAAAAGATATCAGTTTTGACCAATATCTTGGAACGATGAACAATCCTCTGGAAACAGAACTTTCCATTAAACTTGGCCCATCAGGTTTGATAGAAGAACAGGATGTTGGTGTTGATCCCACCTACGAACTTGCGGAAATGCAAAAGATGTCCATTTTATACTCCGTTGCATCAAGAAAAATGTCTTCCATAATAAATGAAATGCGAACAGCTGCAGGCGTAGGCAGATAATAAAAAGATTTAAAAAAGCAAAGAAGGTGACAATATGAGTTTAATGGAAACAATGAACATAGGTGAAAAGAGCTTGCAGGCACACGGTGCAAGAATCAAAATTCACGCTAAAAACATTGCAAACCTCGATACACCTAACTATGTAAGAAAAATTCCTGTGCTTAATGCAACAGACGATATCTCATTTCACGGATTGTTAAATTCTATGAAAGAAGATGTTTTCGGTGTCGGTACAATTCCATTTCAACAGGGTGGTGTCAGATTAACCGGAGTTGTGGAAGACCCGACACTTGGTGAAAGGTTATACAGACCGGGGCATCCAGATGCTGACGCAAACGGTTATATACGTTCATCAAACGTAAACCCCATAGTTGATATTGCAGATGCCAATATAGCACAACGTGCTTATGAAGCAAACCTTGCTGTTATCAACATAACCAAAAGTATGGCTCAAAGAGCTGTAGAAATAGGCAGACAATAGGCTAAAATTCAGACAGGTAAGTAGAAATGTTCTCTCCGACAATACAGGCTTATATAAATCAAGGCGGAAAAGAAGCAGCCATGCAGCGTGTACAGCAGATACAAACACACGTGGCAAGCATAGAAAGGCAGCTTAATCCTGATGCCGTAAAAACAGAAAAGCCCTCTTTTGCAGAAATACTAAAAGCCAGCCAAAAAGGAGAAGGACAATTCAGAACAGGAAAAAGCAATTTTCTTGCACTGACAAACGCTGCTAACAACTTAAGAGCAAACACAATTAATGCTACTGATTCTTTAGAAAGCACTTACGGAAATGTTGTTAACCCGTCCAGAAATCAGATAATGAACATTATCTCAAAAGCCTGTCAAAAATACGGGGTTGACGAAAAATTGGTAAAAGCAGTTGTAAGACAGGAATCCGGATTTAATCCCAAAGCCACATCCCACTGCGGAGCAATGGGCCTTATGCAGCTTATGCCAGCCACCGCAAAAGGGCTCGGGGTAAAAGATGCCTACAACCCTGTACAAAACGTAGATGGCGGAGTAAGACATCTGAAAGGTTTATTAGCAAGATATAACGGCAATGTTGTTCTAGCCCTTGCTGCTTATAATGCCGGAGGAGGCAATGTTGATAAATACGGAGGCGTACCGCCTTTTAAAGAAACCCAAAATTATGTAAAAAGCATTTTGGCAAATTACTTAAGCTAGATTGAAGGTAACGTAAGATGATTGAAAAAAAGTTTGCACCAAACATAAATTTATTTGAAAGAATGCAACCTACAAAGCTTGATACAGGTGTAGGCGGAATTAGCCCGTTTAGAATGGGACGAGTTGAGAAGCTTGAAACAGCTGATTTTAAATCCGTTTTTTCAGGTCTTGTAGAAAACTTTAACCGTGAATTAAACGCACCGGATCAGCTTATGAAAGATGTTATGGAAGAAAACGGAAACGCTGATATCCACGATGTCATGACAGCAATGGCAAAAGCTGAACTAGGGGTAACTGTTGCAACTAACGTCACAACCAAAATCATTCAAGCTTACGACAAAATTATGCAAATTCAACTATAAAACAAAAATATTTACAATATGCAGGAATCTCAGACTTTGCTAAACCATTTTAGCAAAAAATTTGCTTTTTATGTTTTAATGCTTGTATAAAAAAACAAGGAAAAACAGATGAAAATCCCGCCAAGCAGCAAGAAAGCATATCAACAGATAAAAGAACAACTTAAACAAAAACTTAACCAATCAAAACAGGAAGCACAAGAACGCATAAAACAAGCAGCGGATTACGTACCCCCGAAAGCAAAAGAAACTGTTCAAAAAGCTGCAAACTGGGTAGAAGAAACAATAAATGATCCTAAAATAAAAGAAAAAGCCCAAAAAGCTGCTGACTGGACAGGTGACAGAATTGACGATGCCAAAGAAACATATGAAAAACTGAAGCAAAAGTATGCCGAGTATACAATGGAACCGCCTAAACTTGATGTTCTCAGACAAAGAGTTACAGAGCTGCAAAAAAAAGTTTTATTTAAATCAGCATTTTTAAGCGGATTAAAAAGTAGAGCACCTGAGCAGACAATGTTGATTTATCAGAGAGAAAGAGAACTGCAAAAACTTGAAAAGGAAGCCCAAATTGCAATAGATAAGTATAACAGATTTGCGGCCAGACAAGCCGCCGTACAACAAGCATTTGAAAGACTGAATAATTTTTAGAATTTTATTTCACCGGAAAAATTAATTAAATCAATTTCAGACTTTTGGATTTTTTCTATAACTTCTCTTTCAATTAAAGTTTGATATTCCTTATAGTGAAAAGGTTGTACAGGATTGATAGACGGATGCAAAACAGCTTCTGTTTTTTCACTAACAAAAGGGAGCGCACACAACAGCGTATTTTTATCCATATACCCCGTATAATTTACCCCGACAAAGTTTTTATTCGTAGTTACCCCTTCAATCGTTTCCAGATATTTTTTATTAATGATTGTAAAACTATTGAGCAGCAGGAGTTTTATCCAATTAACGGGATATTTTACTGTTAAATACTTCTTTACATCAGGAACAAAATAAGGATACTCAAACTGGGTTCTTATATGTTTTATACCGTATTCACGCGCTAATTTGCAAACAATCTTGAATATATTAGGTATTGCGTGAACGTGTACGTGAGAATCTATGTGGTCAACAGGTGTTTTAGAAAGCACTGTTTCTATTTGCAGCCGAAAATCCTCTTCAACCTCGCTAAGAAAAACCTTATCAAAAGATTTTAAAATCAATTGAAGGTACCCGTTATTGTATTTTCCGTCTTTATCATACAAAAGCGAATTCACATTAAGTACAAAAAACAACTTTGGCTTGTTTTGATAATCACAGACCCAAGTTTTTAAAGAGAAATTTTTTATCTTTGCCACAAACACTGCAATTAAAGAAGCAACCCACGGAACTAACCCCCAACACAACGTTACAAGAAAATAAAACCAAGGTTGTTTTCTTCCGAGTTCTTTAGAATTTACAAAACGCTGCAGGTGATGTTTTATAACGTATTCGTGGAAAAAAGAAGGGTCAGCCGGATGGGTTTTAATCATTATTATATGCCACGGCAGTGTGATTGCTAAAAACAGTACAATCCCCGGAATGATGTACAGAGGTTTAAAAATTTCTTTGAATGTTTTGGTGTATAACGATGACAAGAACACTGTTCCTGCAGGAATCACCAACCCTGGAATACCCTTTGCCATAACAGCAAGTGCACAAAACAGATAAAACAGCCACCAGAAATATTTTTTGTTCTTTTCTTTCGCAACATGTGTTCCAAAATATGAAAAAACAGACAAGGCGCAAAACAGGCACAGGTAAATATCAAGAATCGCATATTTAGAAAGTATTGTAAACTCAAGACATGTTGCAAGCACAAGCGATGAAACAACACCATAAAAGTTAGAAATAAACTTCTTCCCCGCAAAATAAACAGCATAGCACAGTAGCATACCGCTTAATGCTGCAGGAAAACGGGCACTGAATTCATTCACAAACCCGAACAGTTTAAAGAATATACATTCTATCCAGAAGTATAACGGAGGTTTTTCAAAAAAATATTCTCCGTTTAAATACAAAGTCATAAAATCGTGGCTTTTAAGCATATCCTTTGACATAAGCACATAGCGGGTTTCATCTATGTCCATCAATGGATATGAGCCTATGTTATGAAAAAATATGAAATAAAAAATAACTGCAAGAAATAAAACACTAAATAAAGTTTTATTTTTGTTTATGATTTGCGTAAACATACAACTATTCTCCGATTCAATTAAATGAGCCGGATTTCATTATATATTAAACACACTCAACTTTTAAGTTGTTAATACACTCTTAAAACATAAGCAGAAATAAAATATTCCCAGCTCTGTTTTACAGATTTGAGCAATCTTCTTTTTAATTTTCTCATCTTCTTACGAATTGTTTTCATCATAAGCTATCCTTGTCCTTTCCGTTATTGTTAAAGCGTTAGATATCGGTATACCGCCTTTTTGAGCGGGACTGTTTACGATTCTGCCCTGAACATACATTACGGTAGAGCCGCCGCCGTCAAGGTTCATAGCGTTAATACATCCGAAAGATTTCATCATTCTTGCAAGTTCACCCAGCGTCATTCCGACAGAAGCGTGTTCACGTCCGTCAACTGTGACCATTATAAACTCGTTATTGGCTGTGTAGCCTATAGCTGTTCTGGGATTTTTTCCTGTAATTGCATTTAATTTTTGTGCGGTGACATCAATGTATACCCCGCCGTCTTTAACAAGATAAGGACCTCCGCTTATTATGTGGTCGATATTTTCCCATTCTGGAGTCATCTTTATATCAAGGTTAACTTTTTTGTTCAATAAAAACGCCCCCAGCTTAGACTTAGGCCCGGATATTACATATCCGTCCTGAGGAATAGAAGCGGGGGCTTGTGATAATGCAGTGACTTTATTACCCTGGATTGTTAAATTGATACCGTATTTAGGTGCAGCAGGCGATGTTTGTCCCCAGTCAGGTGTGTACAAAAGTACAAGCGTAGAAAGTATGCGCGGCTGGTTAATGTTGTCCACTTTAACATTTTCTCGTCCGGTGCTGATTGTTGAGTTAAACTGGACCTGAGCCATTTTAAATTCGTTCTTGCCAATACCCATTGCAACACGGTTGTGTAAAGGACCTGTATAAACCTTTTTGTTAATCATAAGTGTGCCTAAAGGGACACCGTTTTGGAACTTAAAATATGTGCCGTTAACTGCTGCGATAGAATTATTGCGGGAGGCAATAGTTCTGATAGTTGCCCTTTGTTTGAGTTTTGTAGATGTGGATGCAAGTTGCGGAGCGATTTCGATATTCGGATTGAGGTTGCGGTTGACTTCGACTATGTTTATTTTCACGGGGCGTTTATTTATATACTTCACCATACGGATATGTTTAACCCCGTCAGCAATGGTGAGAATCGCCCCGTTGCGGTATCGCTGCCGTAACATCGACTCCCAGCGCTGTTTTTCTTCAGTCAGACTCCTCGTCTGCTCCTCGACCTGTTTTATATTCGCTCCTGTATTAATTGCTTCGTCCGCTTTCGCAAAAAGATTGTTGTTAATCAAAAAAGATTGAGAGCAAAATACACTTAACAATACAGTAAAGTATAATGAATGATTAATCATCTTTCTTATACTTTTGTAATTGTAGGCTACTGTAATGCTCATAATGATTAACTCTTTAGTTTATCCTTTCTACTACTATTGTAACATATCTGGATAAGCATCTCAATCGTTAATGTAACTTATTTTTAAAAAATCAATCACATTGCACCTTTTGAGCTTAACATTTTGTAACACAAAAAACAAGAATTAATTCCAGCAAAACCCTTGCTATATTTATTTATGGTAAGAAATACACTTAATCATTTTATAAAAGATAGCATAACCTAACTAGCCCGATAGTATAACAACTGTCATACAAATTTATGTTCTAATTGTGCAAAAGAGAAAGGAGCTATTAATGAGTTTTAGCGAGGATTTTGATTTTTCTTCATGTTTAAACGGAGATTTAAAAGGTACAAAAACAGAAAGCAACTTAAAGGAGGCATTTTGCGGTGAATCACAGGCTCGAAATAAATACAACTTTTTTGCAAAAAAGGCACGCAAAGAGGGATATATCCATATTGCTGATATCTTTGATAAAACGGCTGAAAACGAAAAAGAACATGCAAAAATTTGGCTAAAACTGTTAAATAACGGACAAATCCCCGAAACCAAAGACAATTTACGCACGGCTGCGGAAACGGAAAGCTATGAATGGCAAGATATGTACGCAGGCTTTGCTAAAGACGCAAAGGAAGAAGGTTTTGATAAAATAGCAGCCCTTTTTGAAACTATCAGAGGCATCGAAAAAATGCACATGACACGCTACAACAAACTTTTAAAAGAGCTTGAAGACAATACATTTTATTTAAAAGATGAACCTGTTTTGTGGGAATGCTCAAAATGCGGTTATAGATGTGAAAGAGAGCAGGCGCCTGATATCTGTCCATTATGCAAACACAAGAAAGAATACTTTTTTGTTGTATCAAAAAACGAAGAATAATTAATTATTATTTGAAGATACAGCCATAAAAATTTTATTTTTCAAAAAGCAAAAAATCTATAAGCAATTTTTAATATTTATCTGTTTTATAGCTGTATGAATCAACTAAAAACAGCGTATAAAATAATTACGAACACAAAAGAGTTTTTGCCGGCAATTCGTTATAAAAACATAACTACAATACCGGAAAATAACTTGAACAATGAGCTTGTACCAAAGGCTCCGATTCCGTTTGTTAACTCTCAGATTTTAAAAACATTATTTTCTGATGAAAAAATTACGGCAAAAACCTTTTTAACTTTTAGAGAAAACGGCAAAAAAGTTCCTGCATATATAACAAAGTTCGAAAAAACAGATAAAATACATCTATTTATTAAAAATGAACAAGCAGACAAACTGGGCTACGCATCTATAGGATTTCCCCAAAACGGAGTTTTTAAAAAGCCAATAGGTAGAGACTATATTTACAACTCAATGGAGCTTGTTTCACTGGAGTCAAAAAATAATGCCAACAGAGAATCTCCTTATCGTGGAATAGGCACCGAATTATTAAAAGCAGCGGTTAAAGAAAGCAAAGCAAAAGGTTTCGGTGGAAGGCTTCATCTCATGGCGTATGACGCAAAACCGCCGACAATTTTTTATTATAAAAATGGACTTAAATTTACAAGCAAAGAAAAAGATATTTTAATGCAAAAATATCTGAGCACACCAGCAGAACAAAGAGGCAATTTGCCTGAAGATTTGCAGTGCGGATTAATGTATCTGCCTGAAGAAAATATCGAAAAGCTGCTTGCTTTGTAATTTATGATTTTTTAGTTTCTTCTTCTGTATCTTCCACAGGATGGATAGGTAGTCTGAATCCGAATGTTGAGCCTTCACCAGGTTTGCTTTTAACAAAAACTTGTCCCTGATGGTGTTTTTCAATAGTAATTTTTACAAGGTGCAATCCAAGCCCTGTGCCTTTTACTGTATGAGTATCGTTTTCAACACGGTAGAATCGTTCAAAGATTTTTTTCTGATGCTCTTCAGGAATACCGCAGCCCTGATCCTCAACAGAAACCTCAATGTATTCGGGGTCACGCGCAATTTCAGCACGCACTTTGATTCTTCCGTTTTCAGGAGAATATTTTATTGCATTTGAAATCAAATTGTTCAATGCTCTTTCTATGCTGTCTGCATTAATTGGTATTTCAGGCAGGTCAGGTTCTTTGATAAGGGAGAATGTGATATTCTTTTCTTCTGCAAGAACCTGCATTGATTTTAATTCGCCTTCTATAAGCGGAACAATATTTGTAAGCTCTTTTACAACCTTTACGTTGCCTGCTTCAAGCCTTGAAAAATCAAGGATATCGTTAACCATTTTTTGAAGTCTTGCTGCTTCTTTGTTGATAACTTCAAAGAACTCTTTGTTTGTTTTCTCATCAAAATCATCAGAGTGATTGTACAATGTATCGATGTATGTTCTTAAAACCGTTACGGGGGTTCTTAATTCGTGGCTTACATTAGAAATGAAGTTGCTTTTCATTCTGTCTATTTCAACTTCTTTTGTAACATCTATAAGAACAATGACATATCCGACGTAATCCTGATTGTTCGAAAACATTGGAGAAATTACTGATTTTATAACCCTGCCGTCCACTTCTATATTGAATTCGATGGGCTTGTTTTCCATTATATCAAGCGGAGTGTCTTTGAATTGCTCAATTTTTTCTTTAAAACACAACTCGCCGTCCGTGTCACAATACATCTGAATTTTAGTATTAAGGATTTGTTCGTCCTCAACTTCGAGCATCTTTTTAGCTGCATTATTAACGAGCACAACGTTATCAAAGTTGTCACAAACAACTACACCGTTTACAATACTCATCAATACTGCTTCAAACTTATTGCGTTCAAGCGTAAGTTCATCAATATTTTGTTCTTCATATTGATGGAGCCTTTGGGACATATCATTAAACGCATGGATAAGGTCTTTAATTTCACCAGAAGTGTTTTTATCATCAAGAGTGTAGCCGAAATCTCCTGTAGAAATCTTTTTAACACCGTGATGAAGTATGCTCAGTTCTCTTGTAATAAGGATTGTATTAATTAAAATCACAAGCGTAAACACAAGCCAAGCAACGGTAAACACAACAAGCATTGAATTTCTTGTTGCGTGAGAAATATCTTTAGATGCTCCGCCGGAAAGCCCTACAGTCACCTTGCCGATATTTGTCTTTTCTCCATCAATATCGGCTATCATCTGTGCAAAGCTTGTTATCTGTGTTTTTTGGGCTCTTTGAGGATAATCATTTTTCGTAGAATAAATTACATTATTTTGGTTATCTCTAAACTCAATAAAAGCTATTTCGTTATTGCTGTTGATTATTGAACGGGAGTGATTCTTCAAAATATTAAAACGATCAAACTCCTGAATATCTTTTGTTACTTCTACACTCTCAATAGCCAATGTTTTTGTAACAATTTCACCAAAACCTCTATATACTTCAGAGATTTTTTCCTGAATATTGGTGATAGCAAAAACAGCCAACCCGACAATCAGAAGAGTGCTGACTACCAACCCTAACAGGATTAACTTATTTTGTGTGCTAATACTGAGAGATTTCTTATCCATTACAAAAA
>CALVAT010000012.1 GCA_944325565.1 Candidatus Gastranaerophilales bacterium | reverse complement strand
ACTTTTGAATGGAGTCCTTAGGCAAAGAAAGAAAACGAACCAAAAGAAAGAAACCGGCGCTTATCAAAAGAAACAGTTAAGTGTTTTATCAGTAATTTTTCAGCGACAAGCTGCTGTAAAAATTACCTCAAAACACAACTGTTTCTAATTCACTTCCATCAGGGCTCCGCCCTGAAACCCGCGACGGCTTACAAAGTAAGCCGTGTATAATATAAACAGTGAACATTAAACAGCATAGAAGAATTGTGTTTTCATAATAGTTGGTACAAAATTTGTCACTGAATTACGTAATATATACAAGAATGACGCGGGGCGCAGTTCTGTTCGTAGGTCGTGTAAGTTTTATACCCGACTTACTTTTTTAAAGCAAGAATAAGGCTGAATAGTGACTGTAAGAAAAACATTGTTTATGTTTTAATAATTTCTATAATTAAAAAGAAATAGGAGCTATATGGAAAAAGTCGGTAAAGTAAAACTCGGTTTAATCGGGCTCGGAACAGTCGGAACCGGTGTAGTTAAGGTTTTAAAAGATTTTGACAACATAGAAATTGTCAAAATTGCAGTAAAAAATATCAACAAAAAAAGAGATATCGAAAATCTCGATACATCGCTTTTGACAACAGACCCTTATGAAATCGTTAACAACCCTGATATAGACATTGTTGTTGAGGTTATCGGGGGAATAGAGCCTGCTTACGAACTTTTAAAAACAGCCGTGCAAAACAAAAAACATATAGTTACCGCAAACAAAGAACTTCTTGCCAAAAAAGGCCAGCAGCTTTTTGAGCTTGCCAACCAAAATAACGTTACAATACTCTATGAAGCTGCTATTGCAGGCGGTATACCTATAATCATGCCGATAAAAACTACTCTGGCCGGCAATAAAATAAATAAAATCGAGGCCATACTAAACGGAACAACAAACTATATCCTCACGAAAATGGAAAAAGAAGGCGTTTCTTACGAAGAAGTTTTAGCAGAAGCCCAGAAACTCGGCTACGCAGAAACAGACCCGACAGGGGACGTTGAAGGATACGATTCTGCATACAAAATTGCCACGCTGGCTACAATTGCGCTTAATCAGAGAGTGGATATAAACAAAATCTATCGGGAAGGTATTACAAAAATCAGTGCAAAAGATATGCAGTTTGCAAAAGAACTTGGATATAAAATAAAACTCATTGCACTTGCGAGATTAACAAATGATAACAGAGCCGATGTTCGCGTTCATCCGATGCTTGTTCCTATAAAAGATTGTCTGGCAAGTATAAACGGCGTAACAAACAGCGTTGTTTTAGAAGGTTTTCCCGTCGGGCGTGTTATGTTTGCGGGCCCCGGAGCAGGTGAATTCCCTACAGCAAGCTCTGTCTTAGGCGACATCCTCGCTATTGCAGGAAGCCTCGGCTCTAATAATATGCTGCCTTTTATGAAGTGCAATCATGAAATTAACGCACAGCAGGTTGATATAAAAGACACTGTTAACAGGTATTATATTTCTGTTACAGCTGCAAATACCCCCGGCGTAATCGGTACAATAGGAGAGATTTGCGGACGCCATAACATAAGCCTTGCCAGCGTTCTGCAAAAAGGTATTGATAAAGAAAACACAGCAGAAATTGTGGTCATAACAGAAGAAAGCAAAGAAAGCGATGTTAACGCCGCAATTTCTGAATTTAACAACAACAAAAATATAATAAAAATAAACAACCTTATAAGAGTAATGTAAAAATCGGAGTATAAAAAATGGAAAATTTTCAACAAAAGGGTCACTATCAAGGGTTAATAAACAGATACAGAGAGTATCTTCCCGTCACAGACACAACACCTGTTGTTACACTGAATGAAGGTAATACTCCGTTAATAAAAGCTGACAACCTTGCAGGAAAAATCGGGCTTGATAAAATGAATTGCGAAATTTACCTCAAGTTCGAGGGCGCAAACCCGACAGGCAGCTTTAAAGACCGCGGAATGACAATGGCCGTAACAAAAGCAAAAGAAGAAGGAGCCAGAGCTATTATCTGTGCGTCAACCGGAAACACCTCTGCTGCAGCTGCTGCTTACGGTGCAAAAGCAGGATTAAAAACCTATGTACTCATACCTGACGGCTACATAGCACTCGGCAAACTATCGCAGGCTATGATGTACGGTGCTGAAATTATTGCTATAAAAGGGAACTTCGACGAGGCACTGGAGAGAGTAATTGAAATTTCTCAAAAATATCCCGTTACTCTGGTAAACTCTGTGAACCCCTATAGAATAGAGGGACAGAAAACAGGTGCGTTTGAAATCTGCGAGGCTCTGGGCGATGCACCTGATTATCACTTTATCCCCGTCGGCAATGCCGGTAACATTACGGCGTATTTTAAAGGTTATGAAGAATTTTTAGCACTGGGCAAAACCTCTCACCTTCCTAAAATGATGGGATTCGAGGCTGAGGGTGCTGCTGCAATTGTAAAAGGAGAAAGAATCTTAAAACCTGAAACCATTGCTACAGCAATAAGAATCGGCAACCCGGCAAGCTGGAAACAGGCAGAAAACGCCCGTGACAAATCAGGCGGTGTTATTAATTTTGTTACAGATGAAGAAATTATTTACGCATACAAGCTTATTGCTTCAACAGAAGGCATTCTGGCTGAACCTGCCAGTGCGGCATCTGTTGCGGGTGTAATAAAAGCCTTAAAACTCGGTTTAATAGAACCGGACAAAAAAATGGTTTGTATTTTAACCGGAAACGGACTCAAAGACCCCGATTCTGCAATAAAATACTCCGGATGCGAGGTAAAAAAGACAAGTTCCGGACTGGACGACATTATCAAAGTAATGGATTTGTAAAAATAAATAAAATAAAAAATAAAGGGCGGATAATTTACCCGCCCTTTATTTTTGTATAACGAATACTATTCGTCAATATCTTTTACGCTCAGCGCGATTCTGTGTTCTTGAGGAGTGAATTTTTTGATAAGAACTTTAACTTCTTCACCGTTTTTGTAAACATCGAACGGATTAGCGTCAGAGTCTTTCATTTCAGCAACCGGAAGCAATGCTTCAACGCCGGGGAATATATTGATAAATGCGCCGAAGGAGGTAACTTTGTTAACAGTACCTGTGATAACTTCGCCTTCTTTAAATTTATCTTCGATTTCTTCCCAGGGATTGTCACCGATTCTCTTCAAGCTTAAGCTGATTCTCTTAAGGTCTTCGTCGATTTTTAATACTTTAACTTCGATTTTTTGACCGAGTGTCAAAACGTCAGAAGGATGTTTAATTCTCTGCCATGAAATTTCAGAGATAGGAAGCAAACCGTCAACGCCGTTGATATCAATGAATGCACCGAAATCAGCTATTCTTACAACTTCGCCTTCTACAATCTGGTCAACTGCAAGGTTAGAAATAACTTCATCAACGAGTTGTTCTCTCTGTTCAGCAAGAGCCTGTCTTTGAGAGAGGATGAGTTTGTTTCTTTTTGCATCAGCTTCAAGAACTTTGGCTTCGATTTCTTGATTCATAAGACCGTCAAACGGCATACCTGTTCTTAATTGAGAAGCAGGAATGAAACCTCTTAAATCTTGAACTTCAACAATTACGCCGCCTTTAACAAGAGAAACAACCTTAGCCATAACTGTTTCTCCGGAGATTTTAGCGTTTTGAAGAGTTTGCCATGCTTGAGCGCAAGCAACTCTTTTAAGAGAAAGCAGCATACCGCTTTTTTCATCTTCATCTTCTTTTAAAATATAAAACTCTTTGCAGTCGCCGATATTAAGTTCATCAGCCATAGAAGTCGGGATTTCTCTGATAGGGAGAAAACCTTCAGATTTAGCACCTATATCAACGAGGTAGCCGTCGTTTTCTTTTTTTACAATCTGGCCTCTTACAACATCAGCAACGCTGAGTTTTGAGGTGAAAGATTCTTCTAATAATTTTTCAAATTCATCTAATTGAGCTGTTGTCATTTTTTATTTTTCCTTTCTTTAGTATTGATTTAATTTTTTTATTACGTTGTCTATGATGGCATCAGGTGTAGAAGCACCGGCTGTAACGCCGATATTTTGAGCTTTTTTTATAAGCTCCTCATAATCCCTGAGCTCATCTACGGTTTCAATATGTATAGTCGGGGTGATTCCCGTTAAAATTTCCGCAAGGTGTGTTGTGTTGGCGCTCTTTTTGCTGCCCACAACCACCATCAAATCAGATTCCAGAGCAAGGCTTCTCGCCTCTGACTGACGAAGCGATGTCGAGGCACAAATCGTATTGAATACCTTTAGCTCCTTTGCCAGCGGTATCAGATAATCCACAATGGATTTCAAATTTTCAATACGCTGGGTTGTCTGCACAACAACACCGATTTTTTTATGGTCTTTTAACTCTTTTTCAAAATCTTTAAGAGCCTGTACATCCGGCGCAACTATAATTTTATCGCCGAAGATTTGAGCATTGGCTTTGATTGCACAGACCTCTGGGTGTTCCGGCTTGCCAACTATAACCAGCATAAAGCCCTCTTCAACGAGCTGTATTGCTTTTTGCTGAACCTTTTTCACATCCGGACAGGTCAAATCCACAGTTTCGTACCCCTTTTGTTTTATATCATCAAAAACAGCCGGAGAAGCGCCGTGGCTGCGTACAATACATATTCCCGTACCGTCATCGGGAAGCGAGTCAACCGTATGTATACCGAGTTCGGACAGTTCATTGATAACATGCGAATTGTGAATCAATTCGCCAAGAACAAAAATTTCCTTATCCTTATTTTCGGCTTTAAGTTTTTTTGTGGTTAAGACGGCTCTTTTTACGCCATAACAAAAACCTGCATGTTTTGCGAGTTTTATATTTTTTTTCAAACGTTAATACGTCCATTCTTTAAGACTCACCGCAAAATACGGTGGTAAATTGTTTATATCATGAACATTTTTTTTATACAAGGCACACAACTGTACTATTCTCTCACAAAACAATTTTGGGCTGGCATATTAACATTAAAAAAAAACAGCAGTATAATTTTGCTGTGATAGTTATGGATGAGCAAAACATTTTAACCGGCAATTATCTTGCCTATCTTGAGTTTTTAAACACAAAACTCAATAAATTCTTTGCCTCGCAAAAACCTTATATATTTTGCAAACAGGGATGTGCCTGCTGCTGCAAGCATGCACAGTTTCCTTACAGCGCAATTGAGTTCAGATATCTGCTGGGCGGGGCTCTGACGCTTAATGCAGAAACACAGAAAAAAATTGAGGCCAATATAAAAGCTGTGCTTGAAAAAAAGAAAAAGTATAGAGGCAAAAAGTTCTTATACGACTGTCCGTTTTTGATTGACAATTCCTGCAGTGTATACGCTTACAGAGGGGTTATATGCAGAACCTTCGGGCTTATGACAAACACAGAGAACCAGAAAATAAAGGCTCCGTTTTGTGCGTTTAAGGGGCTTAATTACTCAAATGTCTTGAATCTTCGAAAAAAAACTATTTCTGTAAGGAAGTTTAAAAAGCTCAACACAACAAGCGAACCCCTCGGTTTTAACGTAAGTTACAAATATTTAACGGGCGAGGACTATGAACACGCCTTTAATCTAAAATTCGGCGAAAGCAAACCGCTTATTGACTGGTTTGAGTAAAAAATTCTTTCATGTACAATAATTTTATGAACAAAAACAAAATTGCATTAATAAACCACGGCTGTGCAAAAAACCTCGTAGATTCCGAACTTATGCTCGGTTTGCTTGCACAAAACGGTTTTAATATAACGTTAAACGATGATGAAGCGGATATTGTAATCATCAACACCTGCTCATTCATCCACGACGCAGAGCGAGAATCCGTTCAATCAATAATAGAAACTTCAGCCAGAGGCAAGAAAATAATAATAACCGGTTGTCTGCCGCAAAAACATAAAGACGAGTTGAAAAAAGCTGTACCGGAAGCGGTCGCAATGCTCGGAACTTCGGACATCGAAAAAATTGTCGAAGCAGTAAAATCAGCAGCACAAAATAAAGAATACTTTTGTGCAATATCTGAAAAACCTGTGTACACTTATCCTGAAAACGCACACCGGCAACAAATCACGGTCGGCTCAAGTTCGTATGTAAAAATTGCCGAGGGGTGTAATTATCAGTGCGGCTATTGCGTCATACCGCAGCTAAGAGGGCCTTACCGTTCAAGACCAGTTGAAAATATAGTAAAAGAGGTAAAAGAACTCGGTCAAAAAGGCGTATCAGAAATCGTTTTGATAGCACAGGATACAACGGCCTACGGGATTGACCTGTATAAAAAGCCTTCACTGGCAAAGCTTTTAAGAGAATTAAACAAAATTGAAGAAATAAACTGGATACGTGTAATGTACACATACCCGTCTATGTTTGACGATGAGCTTATTGAGGCATACGCAGGCTGCGACAAAGTAGTAAAATATGTGGACATTCCTCTTCAGCATTCTCATCCGGAAATGCTTAAGGCAATGCGCAGACCCGTTATGGATTATGCAAAATTCATAGAAAAGCTGAGAGAAAAAATAGAAGGTGTAGCGCTGCGCACAACCTTTATCGTCGGGTATCCCGGAGAAACACAGGAGATGTTTGAACATCTGTACGAGTTTACAAAACAGGCAAAGTTCGACAAAATGGGAGCGTTTGAATTTTCAAAAGAAAAGGGAACGTATGCTTTTTCTCTGCCTTCTCAGATTCCGGCGAGGATAAAAAAACAACGCAAAAACAGGCTGATGAAGCTGCAAAAACAGATATCTCTGGAAGTAAATAAAAGTTTTATTAACAGAGAAATACCCTGTATAATCGAATCGGTAACGGACGAAGGCACGGTAATAGCCCGTTCTTACAGAGATGCTCCGGAAGTTGACGGGCTTGTATATATAAAAACCGGAGAATTGTTAGTCCCCGGTGATATTGAAACCATAAAAATCACGGGCTGCGATGATTACGACCTGTATGGTATCACGCTCTAGCTTAAAATATTACGCTGTCCTGTCGCCATTACATCGTTATCGAACATTCCCTGAGCTCTGGCTTCTGCTGATGGGAAATCAAAAGCGTTTTGCTCGCGCAGGTTAAGGCGGGAGCCGTCTTCTTTGCCTTTTTTAAGTTCTTCAATTTTGGCCTGTATAAGATTTTGCTGTTGTTTCAGCTTGGCAATCTGTCCGTCAATTGATGTATCATAACGGTCGAGAGCAAACTGCCAGAATTTTAAAGAATCAATTTTGGAATATGCATTCTTCAAATCTTCCATATTGGAATTGATGTTAGGATCAATCCCCGCAATTTTATTTTTCAAAAGCTCTGTATTTTGAGCTTTAATTTTTTCCTGTAATTCCGCCTTATACTGCTCTATACGTTTGTTGTAATCATCTATGGATTCCGTTGCACCGCGAGAAAGCTGCGATGTTGTATAATATGCCTGCATGTATTTTTGCAGTATCGGATCCGATGACATTGCTTTGATAGTAGTCATTTTACCTTTTCCCCAAATTTAGTTATAATCTTCCCTAATTGTATAAAAACATTTTGGCGTCAAAAATTGCGCAAAAATAAAAATTGTTAACAAATTGAAATATTTGTGCTAAATTCTTTTTGAGGAAAATATTATGGGTGAACATTTAGATATAATTACTATAGGCGAAAGCCTGATAGAACTATCAAGCAGCACGGGTCTGGCATACACACAAACGTTTAACAAGTACTATGGCGGTGACACGCTATGTACTGCGGTTGCGGCCCAGCGTCTTGGTTCAAAAGCCGGCTACATAACAAGAGTAGGCAACGATCCGTTTAAAGAATTTTTAATGGAAAGCTGGCAGCTAGAGGGGCTTGATATATCTCAGGTTAAGCTTATTGACGGTTTTAACGGTGTTTATTTTATCGGACACCCTGAAAACGGCGAAAAAGAGTTTGTATATTACAGAAAAAAAACAGCAGCAACAAAGCTCTCCATAGACGATATTTCATCTGATTATATATTAAGCGCAGATATCCTATACACTACAGGCAGCACCCAATCCCTGTCTTTAAGCGCAAGAGAAGCTGTACAAAAGGCGTTTCAAACAGCTTATGAAAACCAGATGAGCACAGCTTACGATATAAATTATGACAGCAGGCTCTGGAGCAGCGAAGAAGCAAAAGAAGCGTTTGAAGAACTTTCACCGTACATTGAAATAATGTTTTTGAGCCTTGAGCATGATTCTATAAGAGTTTTTGACATTGACTCTCCTGACAAGTGCATAAAATACCTCTGGGATACAGGTATAACAAAAGTCATTGTTAAATCTGCAAAAGACAGAGGCTACTTTGTCGGCACAGAGGGCGACATTGTCTTTGTTGAATTTAAAACAGATGAGATAGTAGACTCCACAGGCTCGGGTGATGCTTTTAACGGTGCATTTTTACACGGTTTGAATTCAGGAATGACTCCGGTGGAAGCAGCAAAACTGGCGGCTATTGATGCGGCCATCCAGTGCCACGGTATGGGGGCTATAAAATCAACCCCTTACAAAGAACAGGTTTATGCCGCTTATTACAGTTAAAAACACTCTTTAGAGGTGCAAATGTCGGATACAAAAAATATAGCAATCTCCGGTTATTACGGTTTTGAAAACTTCGGTGACGAAGCTATTTTAAGTGTTTTAACAAAAGAACTCAAGTCAAGAGAACACAACGTAACAGTATTTTCCAAAAACCCGCAGATTACTTCCTCAAAACTCGGTGTTAACTCGGTTTACACCTTCTCTTTAAAATCTGTTAACAACACTCTCAAAAACTGTGATGTCTTAATCAGCGGCGGCGGCAGCCTGCTTCAAGACGCGACAAGTCTTAAGAGTCTTTTTTACTATCTTTTTGTAATTTTTCTAGCAGAACATTACAAAAAGAATGTAATTATTTTTGCACAGGGAATAGGCCCGATAAAAAATCCTATCGGACGTATGATGACAAAAAAATTACTCAAAAAGTGCAAATATATAACAGTGCGCGACGAAAAGAGCCTTTTTCTTCTGCGCGGCTGGGATTTAAAACCTGATTTAGTTTCTGACCCTGTATGGAATATTGAAACAAAACCAAAAGTTTCAATGAACCGCATAGGGGTGCAGCTTCGCAGCTGGAAAAACATGCCTCAAAAATATTTGTTTGCACTGGCAAGAGAAATTAACAAAAACTTTTCAGATCGTGAAATCTATATCTACTCTTTTCAAGATGCTCTTGATTTAGATATTTGCAAACATTTTGAAGCACAGCTAAAACTTGTAAACCCGCAGATTAAGACAAAACTTCTGCCGGCTATGAGCATTGATGAAACAGTTCAATCATTTTCAAATCTCGACTACGTAATAGCAATGCGCTACCATGCCTGCCTTCTGGCTTTAAAATACGGAATCCCGACGCTGGCTTTGAGCTATGACGAAAAGGTTGAAAAAATCGCCAAAAGATTCAATGTCCCCTGCTCATTCTTAAACGATGAAGAAAAGCTCGGGGAATATTTTACGCAATTAACCTCACTAAATTCCAAAGACCTTTTAAATAAGGCTGAGGAATGCAAATTTGACTTTTTTAAAGTGATTAACGCTATAGAAAAATAAAAAAAGCGTGCCAGTTTAAGGGCACGCTCTTTTTTCATTTTTTATTTTGCATTTTAATTTTGGCTATACTTCCTCAACTCTGAAAGCAGGCGTCTGTTTTAACCTTTCTTCCATCTGCTCAAAGGTTAAAAATCCTTCCTGCGCTCCGAAGTGAGAGACAACAGAGGCCGCATTAACAGAAGCCAGCATAAGAGATTTTTTAATATCCCAGTTTGTATATTCCAGTGCAGCAGTGAACGTAGACGACAAAGCATCTCCGGCCCCGAGTGTGCTCACTACTTTAGCCGGAAATTCAGGACAACGGTAATATTTCTTGCCGTCAAAAGCATATACACCGTGTTTTCCGTCAGTGATAATCACAACCTTTGCGTCAGTTGATTTCAGTTTGTCGAGCATTGCTCTAACATCGGGATGGATAGCTTCAGAGGAGAAACTTTCTGTTTTTGTATCAGGACGAACCTGAATTTTTGTAACAAGCGATGCCTCCTCCTTGTTCATTACAACAACCTCGGCAGTTGCAAGAATTTTTTCAAAATATTTTAATCCTCTTTTAAGACTGGAGCTGCCCGGGTTTATTGCGACATTCGTGTTGTTCTCTTCCGCAAAATGAGCCAGCTTATCGAGAACAGCGCCTGATTCTCCGTTTAAAGGAGCAATATAGAGCCATTTCGCTTTTTTTACAGCATCAAAATTTATATCTTCTTCTCTTATCTTTCCGTTTGCACCGCGGTATGCAAGAACAGTTCTGTTGCCTTCAAAACTGAGCAAAATAACAGATGAGCCGGAGTTATCGGTTTTGCTTTTTACAACAAGAGAAGTATCAACGCCTGCCTGCTCAACCTTTTCAAGGATATTACGTCCCTGAAAATCATCACCTATTTTAAATATAGCCGAAGTTCTCGCTCCGAGATGCGCAAAATTTGCAGCAGCATTGAGCCCGCCGCCGCCTACTGCGGTTTTATAGCTTTCTACTTCCACCTTTGCCCCGTACGGATATGACATAAATTCAAAACCGTTTTCTTTTGTACTTACGGAAACCACATTCGCAGCATCAGACTCCACAAAAGAATCTATTGTTGCGCTTCCGATTGTGATTACATCAAACATACTCTTCTCCCTCTATTAAAATAACAAACTCTTTTTCATTTTCGGCTGTAAATAATTATGCCCTTGGATGTGTACTATCATACACCGCTTTTAGTCGTTCTGTCGATACATGGGTATAAATTTGTGTGTTTGAAATAGATGCGTGGCCCAAAAGCTCCTGTACAACCCTTAAATCAGCGCCGTTTTCCAGCAGTTTCGTCGCAAAACTGTGCCTGAAAACGTGAGGCGTAACTTTTTTAGGCAGCTCGATTTTTTTTACAATATCATTCAAAACAGTTCTTATGCTCTGCGGCTGAAGCCTGTAACCTGTTTTGTTAATAAAAACAGGGCTGTCCTCGTTTTCTTCAGTATCAGAGCCTTCTTCCGCAACCATATATCGCACTGTCTTTATATACTTTTGCAAAAAATCTTTTGCACGCTCGGACACAAGAACAATCCTCTCTTTTGCACCTTTCCCCATAACAGTAATCTCGTTTTCCTCGAGGTTAAGGTTTCCAAAATTCAAATTACTCAGCTCAGAAATTCTCATACCTGTAGCGTATAAAAGCTCTAGTATAGTACGGTTACGGTATCCTGCAGGAGTGGAAATTTTTATGTTGTTCAGAATCTGTTCAATCTCTTTGCCTGTTAAAAATTTCGGCAGGCTTTTACTTTTTTTCGGAGCGTGCACACTGTTAGCGGGGTTTGTATCTATAATCTTTTCCCTGTACAAAAATCTGTAGAACGTTCTTATCGCAGCAATTTTTCGAGAAAGCGTAGTTTTTGAATAGTTAAAACGCTGAA
Organism: Candidatus Gastranaerophilales bacterium; assembly: GCA_944325565.1. Classification (GTDB taxonomy): domain Bacteria; phylum Cyanobacteriota; class Vampirovibrionia; order Gastranaerophilales; family Gastranaerophilaceae; genus Limenecus. The sequence goes on along the minus strand of CALVAT010000012.1, from coordinate 17,746 downwards.
TAAAAACAAGATAATCTCTTAATTTTGTATGGTCAGTTTGTTCTATCGGAGTTGTGTCCAGCCACAGCAAAAAGCTTAATATATCAGAGTTGTAGGCACGTATAGTATGCGCGGAGAAATTTTTCTCAACTTCAAGATAGATTAAAAAATCCTTTAAATATCGTTTTGTAATCTCACTTAGACCCATAAAATTAATTATATGACACAGTATGCCAAATAGACAAGAATATAAATATTAACGCTATTTCGAGAATTTAGCACGTGTTTTTCCCGACATTGTTAAGAAATGTAACACAAGTATATACCAAAAAGGCAATTATTTAATTTATATATACTTTATATATATACAGAGAGTTTAAGTTATTAGAATTAAAAGAGAGGCTTAACAGAAATGAGCGGAAACAACAGTTTAAATCAATATAAAAACACACTGTTTAGTTCAGGGCAGCCTGCTAATAATTATACAAAACCGAATCTGGATTACAGAAACGGCGGCAGATTGGAATCCACAAACTGGAACACAATCAAAACAACAACTCCATCTGTTCAATGGAATAAATATTACACAACAGATCCTATCTTAAATTTCGGCAGCACAAGCTCCAGCCTTAATGGCGGCGGATTTCTCGAAACTATGAGCAATATTGCCTCCGGTATAACTTTCATAGGCGGTGCAGCTATGACTGCTATGGGTATCTTTTCAGCAGTGAAAGCCATTAAAGGCTCCAACAATGCGTCCGAAGGTACATTTTCAAGAAAAGAATCAAAAACAATTAGCGAAAATACAACGGATTCTCAAGATGCGATGAATGCACTTGATTCTAGCATTACGACGGCAGAAGAAGTTCTTAATAGTTCAAATGATCCTGATACAATTCAAAAAGCACACGAAAACCTTATGTCTTCTATAACTAATGCGCAACAAACAAGAAATGATGCCGCCAATAAAAAAGAAACGGCAACAAACACAAAAGACAATTTAGAAAAAAAGAAATTGGGATATGAAAACCAGATAAACGATCTGAAAAACGAAAAGACAAAGCTGACAAATCAATTAAATGAATTGAAGGGTCAGGATACTTCGCAAATGAGCGCAGAAGAAAAAAGCGCACATAACAAAAAAATTGCGGATCTTGAACAACAAATAAAAACAAAAGAAAAAGAAATTGAAAAAGTTCAAAAAGAAATAGACAACTATGTTGAACAAATATCCGTACAACAGCAGATAATCGATAACAATTCTATAATCATGACAGAGCTGGAGGCAAATATCAAAACCGGCACTGCTCTTTCAAGCAAACTTGCAGCAAAAACCGGTGTTGACAAATAAATAACAAGAACAAGCTTCCTAACAGAAGCTTGTTTTTTTATATAACTGCGTACCGAATCCAACTAATCTAGTGTCGCAGTTGCTGCCGGCTGACCGCAGCCAGCACCTGCTCACCTTTGCCTTCTTTTTCCAAAATCTTTGATTTTGTGAAAAATGGCTTCACTATGTGAACAATGTGTCACTCAAAAAATTCGTTCACGTCGATTGGCTCCTTATCACGAATTTTTCTCGAACATATTATAAATTTTTATAAGAAATTGCAACAAAGCTTATAATTCAATTGTATTTCGTAAATATTTAATATATTCTTTTAGTAAAAATATTTTTACTACGGGTGTTAAAGAATATGGAATTAAATAAAAGATTTATTGTTGATTTATCGCAGGCTAAGAGCCCTGCTGATGTAGTTTTTGAGATTAGCAATGTATTAGAAAATCCTGATGCGAAAAATCGCAAAATATGGCTTAAACTCGGCAATGTTTCGCTCAACCAGTCACAGCTTTTGAGCATAAAATCACTCATAAGCAGCATAAACTCTACGCTGTCACTTATCGAATCCGAGTGTGAACAAACTGAACTTGCTGCTGCGACTCTAGGTATAAACACAAAAGATGTGGAAGAAGAACTTCAGGCAGAATTAAGCTCTCTCGAGCCTGAATCTCCTAAAGACATACCTTCTGAGCAGTATATTCCTCTTGAAGACTATAAAGAGGAGGACAAACCACAGGAACCTCAAGAAACTCCTGTTGAACAACCACTTAGTGAAGAAAAACAGGAATCTCAAGACGATAATAACGATTCTTCCTCACAGGAGGCCTCGATTGAGCAAAAAGAAGAACCTGAGTCTAAAGAAGATGATAATTCTACAAAATCAGCTCAGGAAGAAGAAAAACAGGAAATTCAAACAGAGCTGGACAGCATTTTTGATTCAGAGGTAAAGCTTGAAAACATACTTTCTGATGAAAAGGATCTTGCACAGATGCAAAACTGGCCGTTGACAAAGGAATCCGGCATTGATGATATTGAAATACCGGAAGAAGTTATGACCGATGAAGATTATGCAATCCTTCAAATGCACACACAGTATCACAAACAGACAGTGCGCTCGGGTCAGGTTATCCAATCTAACGGGAATGTAGTTATCATAGGAGACTGTCACCCCGGATGCGAAATCCATGCAGCAGGCGACATTACTGTCTGGGGTATATTAGGCGGTATTGCTCACGCAGGCTGCAACGGCAACACAAAAGCCAGAATAAGAGCACTGACTCTCAACGCAATCCAGTTAAGAATTGCCGAGTCTTACGCAAGAAGACCCGACCATATTAAAAATATCTATGTTGAAAAGTCCAACACATTTACACCGGAAGAAGCCCGATATGTTAACGGCAACATAGTTATTTTGAAAACTAACGACAAATAATCACATAACAAGATAAGGAGTAGACTATATGACAGGGAGAGTAATTGTAATTACTTCCGGAAAAGGCGGTGTAGGCAAAACAACTACATCTGCTAATATTGGTACTGCGCTTGCTAAAAGCGGTTCAAGCGTTGTTTTGATTGATACCGATATAGGATTGAGAAATTTGGATTTGTTACTGGGGTTAGAAAACCGTATTGTCTATACTCTGGTCGACGTTGTGGAAGAAAGATGCAAGCTAAAACAGGCGCTCGTTAAAGATAAAAAGAACCCCAACCTCTGTCTGCTTGCTGCTGCACAGACAAGAGATAAATCCGCTGTAGACGCTGATCAGCTTAAATCGATTTGCGAACAGCTTCAGGAGGATTTTGATTTTGTTCTTGTTGACTGTCCAGCAGGTATTGAAGAAGGGTTTAAAACAGCTATATCCGGTGCTTCCGAGGCTATAGTAGTCACTACTCCGGAAATGTCAGCAGTGCGTGACGCTGACAGAATCATCGGGCTGCTTGAAGCAAAAGAAGAAATAAAATCATACAAGCTTCTCGTTAACCGCGTCAGACCCAACCTCGTTAAGTCTAATGACATGATGAGCGTTGATGATGTTGTTGAAATTTTATCGTGCGAGCTTATAGGCATAATTCCTGAAGATACAGGCATCATCACCTCAACAAACAGAGGCGAGCCTATTGTCAACGATGAAAACTCACCGGCCGGCAAAGCATATACAAACGTTGCAAACCGCATCAAAGGTGAAGATGTTCCTTTCCTTGATATAAACGAACCTAAAGGCTTTGACGCTTTTCTTGTAAAAGTTAAAAGTTTATTCGGTATTAAAGCATAGAAAGGAGCGAAAAACATGAGTGAAAATATTTTTAGCAATTTTTACAACAGAGTACTGAACTTCTTTCAGAATGAAAAAAGTGACGGAGATTCTTCTAAAAATACAGCCACAAACAGATTAAAGCTCGTTCTTATGCAGGATCGTTCAAACCTTGACGGTGCGACAATGCAAAAAATGAGAGAACAGCTTATTGCTGTTATTTCAAAGTATATTGAAATCGACAAAGACGCGCTTAACCTCAATCTGGAATCAGAAGGAGATGAAATTGCGCTTATGCTGAATATTCCGGTCATAAGAGCAAGAACGCCGGAAGAGATAGACGAGCTTGAAAAAGCTGAAGAAGAAGCCAAAAAAGAGAATATAAAAGCGGCTATTGAAGCTGAAATTGCACAGCTTTCAAATGACTCTGAAAATTCTGATGACAGTGCTGAAAATGAAGAGGAAAAAGACAGCACAGAAGAGAATGATGAAAATACTGAAGAAGCAGAAGCTGAGGAAGAATCTTTAGCAGAAGAAGAAACAGCAGAAAATCAAAAAGAACAGGATACTGAAAATAATTCTTCAGAAGAAAAAGACACCAACCAGTCAAAAAAGAAAAAATAAAAACATAAAGAATTAATACAAAAAAGTCCGGTGCTGTTTTTCAGGCTCGGACTTTTTATATTGCTCGAAAAAAAGTTTAATAAATTTAAAAATTATCCTCAATAAATTTGAAAAAAAAACTTGTTATTGTATTATAGACATACGGGCTGTATCGTTATTCGTAAGATATTTGGCCTTCATACAAAATAAAGGAGAGGAAATTGTCTATTGTTCTGGATAAAAAACAGTGTTTAATAGCCGGCGACGGTGAACTTCCCGTTGCTATGGCAGAGTCTGCACAAAAAAACGGTTTTGATGTTGTAGCAATTTCCCTGTCGTCTGATAACAGAAACAGACTCAAAAAGTTTTGCACAAAGGTGTATAATTTCGGCCCCGGAGAGGTTTTAAAAATAAAACAAACTCTTATCGACGAAAAAATTACACAGGTAACGTTTATAGGCAAAGTACACAAGGGCTTGCTCTTAAGACGTCCGAAACTCGATATGGAAGCGATACGTCTTATGAAAGAAGCTCAAAGACTTAATGATGACGCTGTTATGCTCATCATTGTCGAACAGCTTGAAAAAATGGGCATAAGAGTCCTTGATCAAACAATTTTTATCAAAAACCTTATGGCGCCCCCCGGAGTGCTGGGTGTGCATGAACCTGATGAGGAGCAGGCTCTGGACGTTGAATACGGATACTGGCTTGCTAAAGAAATGGGCAAACTCGATGTCGGTCAGTCTGTTGTTATCAAGAACAAAATGATTATGGCTGTAGAAGCAATCGAAGGTACGGACAAATGTATTGAAAGAGGCTGCAAACTCGGCGGCAAAGGCATTACCGTTGTTAAAGTCAGCAAACCTACTCAGGACAAGCGTTTTGATATCCCAGCTATAGGGCTCAATACTTTAAAAACAATGGACAGATTCGGGGCAAAAATTCTTGCCATAGAAGCTAACGAAACCATTATTGTTGACCAGAAAAAGGTTATTGATTTTGCCAACAAAAAAGGCATCATTGTAATGGCTATTTAGACGCCATTTTGATATGATAGACGGGGTCTTGCAGGGAGTTTAATAATTATGGAGAAAAAAAAGCTATTTATTGTTACAGGCGAACTCTCGGGCGACAAACATGCCTCGCTGGTTGTTGAACATCTTTTGCAAAATCGAAACGACGTAGAAATCGAAGCCATTGGCGGCGAAAATCTAAAAAAAGCCGGTGTAAAGCTTTTTATCGACCATACAAAAGCTCACATGTCGGCAATGGGACTTACGCCGAAAATTCTGCTTGACCACCTTACTTTAGGCAAAAGGGTCGTGGATTATCTGACAAAAGAGTTCAAGCCGGATTTGGTGCTGCTGATAGATTACGGCGGATTTAATCTTAATATTTCAAAATTTTTAAAAAAAGCCGGAATAAAAGTGTTTTACTACATCCCGCCCCAGATATGGGCTTCCCGTAAATGGAGAATCAAAACTGTTAAAAAAAATATAGCAAAGGTTATGCCGATTTTTCCGTTCGAAGAGGACATGTACAAAAAAGAGGGGATAGATGTTCAATTCGTCGGCCACCCGCTTGTGTCACAGATGCCTGCTCCGGCAAACAGAGATGAGGTGTTTGAAAAATACGGTCTGGATAAAAGTAAAAAGCTCGTTTCTATTTTTCCCGGAAGCAGAACTTTTGAACTCCATTATCTTGCAAAAACTTTTCTCGAAGCTTCAAAAATTATCAAGAAACAATACAATGATGTGCAATTTGTGATTGCTCAGGCAGACAGCTTAAACGACAAAACTTTTAAAAAATTTATAAAAGATACAGATATAAAAATTGTAAAAAATGCAAACTATGAACTGTTAAGCGTATCGGATGCATTGATGCTGGCTTCGGGGACTGTAGCCCTTGAGGCAGCTTTGTATAATACACCGATGATAATCAGCTACAAAGGCCCGTGGTTTGCTTATCTGATTTACAGGCTGGTAAGATGTATTGACAGAGTATGCCTGCCCAACATCATTATGGACAAGGATATTGTGCCAGAACTATTAATGTCTGACTCAAATCCTCACACTATTGCGGATTACATTTTAAAAATTTTAAAAGACGACAAATACAGACAAAACATGATACAGGATTTGTCACAGGTTAAGGCTATTCTCTCCAAACATGAGGCCGCAAAAGAAGTTGCACAGATTCTAAGCGCGGAGCTGAAGCAATGAGCAGCGAGGACAAAACATCAGAAATAAAAAGAATCAGCCTGTTAAAACTGTTCTGGATATTCTTTAAAATCGGACTGGTTCTTTTCGGCGGCGGATATGCTATTTTGCCCTTTTTAAAAAGCGAAATGTGCGACAAAGAAAAAATCTGTACAATGGAAGAAATAACAGACTATTATGCTCTGAGCCAGTGTTTTCCGGGGCTTGTGGCCGGCAATGTGTCAATGTTCACAGGATATAAGGCAAGAGGGGTTGCCGGTGCAATTGCTGCGGTGACAGGAGTTTGCCTGCCGGCGTATTTGAGCATTGTTTTGATATTTTCTTTTCTGTCTGTTATCACTCACTACCCGATAGTTCAAAGCATATTTTCCGTGCTTGATATTGCGGTATGCGTGCTGATATTTTTGACAATACTTGAGCTGTGGAATTTTTCTGTTTATGACAAATTCACTACCCTGATTTTTATTTTGGCTGTGAGTGCTGCGCTGCTTAATGTTTCACCTTTTATAATTGTTATTTCAGCGGGGCTTTTAGGATTGTTCAGGCATTTTGCTTTCCCTAAAAAAGCAGCGCCTTGTTGTTCAACGCAATGCAGCGAAAATTCTGAAGAAAAGGAGCACGAAGAAGATGCATAATATATTGCTCCTCGCTTTTGAATACATGAAAATAGGTGCTGTCGCAATCGGCGGCGGCTACACTGTAATACCGTTTTTATATTACCTTGTGGAAAAATACAACTGGTTTAACGTATCCGAAATCACACAGATGATTGCCGTGTCTAACCTTACACCGGGGCCTATCGGGATAAATATGGCCACATTTGTCGGTGTAAAAGTCGGAGGAGCCTTAGGGTCATTGTTTACGACGATTGCTTTTATGATTCCGTCGGTTATAATCATCTGCTGTCTTGCAAAGTTTTTGAAGAAAAACAAAGAAAACAAATATATAAACCATGTTATGTACGGTTTGCGGCCGGCTGCTGTGGCTTTAATCGGGGTTGCGGGGTTGAAGATTATGAACACAACTTTCTTCCATTTTGAAAAATTCAAAACCTCTCACAACTTTTTTGACATAATTTCGCTAAAGGCGTTCATATTGCTTGCCGTATTTACTCTAATCGGGTTAAAATTAAAAAAGAACCCTATGATATTGATTGTAATGGCAATCGTTCTCGGGTGTTTTATAAGAATTTAGCAGGCGGCATATTTTGAACAAATTTATACAAAGAATAGTAAACTACATACTTCAACGCAGACGTGACAGGCTGGCAAAAACGCTGGACATGCTAAAGCCACGCACCTATACAAATTCATCAACAAAAACACATATAAATGCGTCGGAAACCCTCACTATTACGTCTGAAACGAACAAAATTCTCGATACTATTACATCAGAAGTGATAAATATAGTCAAAACCTGCGAAACAGACCCTAAAAAGCTTCTCGACTTTGTGCAGAACCATGGCACACCTGTATACAAAATTAAAAATGCTGATAAAATACTTAAACGAATAAAAGAAGAGGAAGGTTTTATCTCTCCGATTAGCGGCTTAAAGGCTTTTTATCTTAACTTTTTTACAGCGCTTTTATCAAAAAAAAGACTGAAGTTTTCTTTTAAATCAGAAGCAATGTTTGTTTTAAAAGATGCAGAGCCCAGCATATATTTTATACTGCACCAGTTTTATCTATGGTACGGCTATACAAAAGGGCTGCCCGGATATGACGAAAAATCACGCAGTCTGTTAAAGGCTCACATAGATGTTATGTCAGAATCTGATGTCAACGGGATGTCTGTTGAGGAGATTATCGGTCTAAAAGAGGCTATTGCGCGCGACAGAGAAGCGGCAGAATTTGTTATACAACTTGCTAAAGAAAGCTCCGGAGCCAAAAAAGCACTGGAGAAAATGCAGCAGGGCGGGGCAAATATTTAATTTTGACGAACTTAAAATAAACATAGCTATAAACAAAACCGCACAAGATGTGCGGTTTTTATTTTATCTTCTTTTGTAATTATGTTTTACGTATTGTCTTTGTTCCTTCTTTTTGTTTTTGTAATTTGCTTTTACTTCATTTTTTCTATTTTTTTGAGCCTGTTTGTATTGTTTTTTATTGTTCTTTATTTCAGTTTTCTTGTTTTGCTTATAGTTTTTTACATTCTTTCTATGCTGTTGTGCACGTGCTTTGGACTCATGTTTTTTATTATGATAGGTTGCCTTTTTTGTATCCGAAGCTTTTTTTATTTTGTCGTGTCTTTGGTCTTTTTTGTTTTTGATGCTTTGTTTTTTTTCATTTGTTTTTTGTTTGTGATGCAGCCCAAATTCTTTGTGCTGTCTATTTTTAGCGTAATCATGGTGATTGTTGTGTGAAGAAGCAGCAAAACATTCTGCGCTCAAGCCCATTCCCGCAAACAATGCGCCTATAATAAATAATGATAAAAATTTCTTTTTCATACTGACTCCTATTCTCCTTATTAAATTTTCCTCTCACATGATATAACGAAAAGTATTAGCAAAAGTTCATTTTTATAAAAAATAGCCATCAAGAGCTATAAAGAATCCCTCGCCCGTGTAAGGTGAAGGATTCTTTGCAGTTTTAGATTTAATATTACTTTTTAGGTTCAATCACAGGCAGGTCGTTAATACACTTGCTTTCGCCCGCATAAGCCTGAATTTTCTTAGTAGTTATACGTTTGTTGTTCAGGCATGCAGAACCCGCAACGCATCCGCCCTCGCAGGCCATAACCTCAACGAGGTTGCCTTCTGTGCACTGACCTTTTTTAGCCCAGTTTTTAAGGTCTTTAACGGACTTCGGATTCAAGCCGTTAACACAGGTCGGGAACAGCTCGGGGAAGTCTTTTAAAGCGACTTTAACCGATTCCGCAACACCGCCTGTTACGGCAAAGTTGCGTCCTTCTTTTGAAGCCTCGTTAGCAAATTGGTAATCCTCGCAGTTTGCAACTTCTATATTCAAAGCAACAAACAACGCGCCCATTTCCTCAAAGTTCATTACGTAATCGGTGTATTCTTCTTTCTGCGCTTCTTTTCTTTTTGCAACGCACGGGCCGATAAACACCGTTACGCAGTCAGGATACTGTTCTTTAACGAATTTTGCCGTGTAATACATAGGCGTTCTTGTTTCCGAACGGAAAGCCTTTAGCTCGGGTATATGCTTGTCAACAAGCTCGTTATAAGCTGCACAGCACGATGTTGTCATAAACTCGTCGCCGCGCTCCATTCTTTCTTTAAAATCTTCTGCTTCGGTTCTTGCAGTAGTGTCAGCCCCCTGAGCGACCTCGAACACTTCTGAAAATCCCGATTCGATAAGCGCCTGAGCAATCTTGTTAACAGAAACAGGCAGCTGTCCGACAACTGCAGGTGCAACCAGAGCCACAACCTTTTTGCCGGCTTTCATTTCTTTTAAAATATCTATAATCTGGCTTTTTTCATGTACAGCGGCAAACGGACATGCACCGACACAAGCACCGCAGCTTATACACTTATCAAAGTCTATTACGGCGTGCCCCATTTCGTTTTTGTGGATTGCGCCTACAGGGCATGCATCTTCGCATGGAACTTTAAGTTTTACGATTGCGCTGTAGGGGCAAACCTGCATACACATACCGCAGTTTTTGCATTTTTCGCCGTCTATTACGGAGCGGCCGTCTTTAATCTGTATTGCGCCGAATTTGCAGGTTGACACACAGGGTCTTGCAACGCAGCCCTGACAAAGTTCCGTTACATAAACACGGCTCGGAACACAGCCCTTGCAAGCCGCATCAACAACCGTCAAAATCTCTTTTTCAGGCTCTTTTCTATCCATTGCCTGTTGAGCGTATGTATTGAGCGAAGTCATTTCGTCATCAGCCTCAACGCTCAGGCCAAGTCCGGCAATCGCTCTCTGACGAAGGATTGCCCTTTCTTTATAAATGCAGCATCTGTAAGGTGCTTCGCCGTTTTTCGGACGCATTTGAAACGGCAATTCTCTGATATTGCCCATTTCCTGATTTATAAAAGCATGAATAAGTCTGACAAGAACCTCACGCTTTATGTGGGTAGTATTGCTGTTATCCATCAATCTTTCTCTCTATTGCTTTAAGTATTTTCTCAACCGTAGCCTCTGAGATTATCTCACCGTCGAGCTTTACAAAGGGAGCTTTCATGTATGTAGCGTTTTTGCATAAATCCAGACATGTATGCGCTTTAACTTCGACTTTGTTTTTGTACTGGGGCGGGATGATAGATTCTATCTCCTGCAATTTTGATGCACCCATAACAAAGCATGTAGTGCCAAAACATAATTCTAACAATATTTTTTCGTCAGTCATTTAGTTCTCCCTTTAAAAATTTAGGTGGTGTCTGAAATTCTGTAATTCCATCAGATAAACTTGAGGTTTACCTTCTTAATATAACGTCCTGATAAAATTTTTTCCAGTTGTTTTACGACATTTTTACGAATCTCAAGCTCTAAAGGTAAATCAGGATCGTAGTGCGCCTGATTAAGTTTTGACCCTATCATAAAGTTTATGACGTCCGAGTCGAGCAAAAGTTCTATCAATCTGCCTGCTGCGTCATCAGGCCAGCGGTCGTAGCCTTCGTTCAAGTATTCAAGCACCTTTGTAAGCGTCAAAATACCTTCCGTTATCAGGTCAACCCCGTCCATATGCGAACACGCAGGCAGCATACCTTTGTTATATTTTTCCGTGGTAATTTCACGCCCGAGTTCTCTGGCAATAAGGTTAGCCGTAGTTCCGCCTACGATAGCCTTTCTTCCGTCAAAGTCGTCAAAGATTTTTGAATACTCGGCATCTCTGTCCTGTCTGTAGGGCGGGCCTGTAAAAATAAGAAGCTTTCTCGGTTGTCTAAAGTACAGCACAAGCGCTGATACATCGTCTTTGGACTGATGGTCGGGTTCTTTTCTGATTGATTCTTTAACTATTTCCATCGCAAGATGTCTGCTTGAGATAGACGGGTCGCGCTTAATTTCAGCTTCAACAAATTCTATCAAGCCTTCTCTTCTCCAGCCGAGTTTGTATTCATCAGTGCCCATACCGGCCTGTGTCACGCCATCCGAGCAGAAAATGAGTCTGTCCTCGGGTTCGAGTTTAAAGTTATAAAGATGCATATGGCGGTTTGTGAATTTTTTAGAGGTGACAATCCTCGGTGTATGCTCAACTATTCTGCCGCTTCTTATATGAATAAAATCCGGATTGCCTTCTTCGACTATCTTAATCTCGCCCTCGTCAGAGCATTCAAAAGCGGAGAAGGTCGAGTAGCTGATTTTTCTGACCTGACAAACAGGCAGAGAGTTCATAATAACTTCCGTTGCCTTTAATATGTCCTTGCCGTCCTCAATGAATTTAAGAATCATTGTTGCAGTCATAGTGGCAAGAATATTCGCTTTGATTCCGCTTCCAAGACCGTCTGACAGCACCGCAAGCAGGCGTCCTTCATCCGTAAAGCGTTTTGACTTAAAGCAGTCGCCAAAGGCATTCTGTCCGTGTTTTTTCTGCTGAAAGCAGTCTATATCAACAAAAAAGGATTTTTCCGCCATTAATTTTCTCCGTTTTCTGTTATTTCAGAGTCTTCGGTTTCGGGCGCGTTATCTTCATACCCTTGAGCAATCTGGCTTAAGAGTAATTCCGTATCAACCATGTGCTCGCCTAACAGGCATGCAATGTTTTGTACGGTTGCAATATTTTTTTCGATAACCTCATGAGCTTTTTTGGCGATTTGTTCACGCTTCATTTCCGTCTGGGTAACGTCAGTGATAACCGCGCCTACGAATTTATTGCGCTCGATTTCAAACACCGCTATATCATAGAGGTTTTTGCCTATCGGATAGCGTTCTTTGTGTATATCTTTACCTGATTTTAAAGTACGCTTAAACAAATCGGTAAACGGAACAACCCTGTCTAAAGCGCCGCCGGCCAGCCCTTCGGGTCGGCCGTTAAACAGTTCCATAAGGTCAGGGGCAAACATTCTTACAAAAGCCTCGTTTGTTTCAAGTATGTTCAAATCCGCATCAGCCATAACAATAGCCGACGGCATAGAGCGTAGCATTGCGCTGGCCTTTCTAATAGCTAATTTCCTCATATAAGAAACACACATTGAAGGCTCGGCGTCACCGTTTAAGAGAGCCTCAGCAAGCTGTCTGCAGGTATCATAACCGCAGCCGCCGCAGTTGAGTTCGTCTTCAACGCCGTGTTTGCCGATTCTTGCCATAGCTTCTGCGATTTCTTCCGGTGTGTATTTTTTAGTATTTTGCGGTGATTCGTGATACTCTTTTTCTACAACAACTTCGGGTTCTGTCGGGATATCATCTCTTAATTTTACTGTGCGCAAAATATCCGACATTGTGATAACCCCAGGTTTTGACGGGTCTTTACAGGGGCCGTTAGCGCAGCCTCCGGGGCAGGCAAGAGCCTCTATAAATATTGTTCTATCCAGATTTTCGGGGTTAAGGTTTTCCAGAGAATCTCTAAATGCAGGGATAGAGCTTACGCTGACCAGCTGGATATCTTTTGCGCAGCCCGAGAGTCTTATTGTCTTATTCATACCGCCTTCTATCGGGTAGTACGCGCCCTCGTAAGCCTTTTTAGGAACAAACCTTGTATCCTGAGCAAGTTCGATATTTTCAGGCTCAATGCTTTCTTGAGCAAGCCACTGTGAAAGCTCGTGGAAGGTAAGTGAAACATCGATGAGTTCAGGGTTTCTGTCGGCTTCGTTTTTCTTTGCAATACACGGACCGACAAAGACAACGCCTATGTCATCGCCGTATCTTTGTTTTAAAAGTTTTGCGTGGGTCATAGCCGGAGAGCCGACAGGAGTGATATATTTTGTGTATTCCGGCATGTAGAGTCTTACGTAGTCTACGATTGCGGGGCAGGCGCTTGAGATATGGATTTTGCTGTCACGTTTTGAGAGAAGTTTTGTAACCTCGATGGATACTTCCTGTGCGCCGAGTGCAGTTTCTGACACGCCTTCAAACCCGAGTTTTTTAATTGCAGAGATAAGTTTTTCGCTTCCGCAGTCCCAGTATCCGGCCCAGCTCGGTGCAAGAGATACAAACACGCGGCTTTTTGCAGTTAAGACCGCACGCGCTTTGTTTACATCGTTTCTGATTTTTTTAGCTTCTGACGGGCACACAAGAACGCAATGGCCGCAGGCAATGCATCTTTCCGGAATAACAGAGGCGTGTCCGTTTTCTATGCGGATAGCCTTCATGCTGCACTGACGCACGCATTTGTAGCAGTCAACACATTCGTTCTGGAGTGTATAGATAGGATATTGGCTGTTCATTTAAGACCCCTTATTATATTCTTAATTCTTGTTTAAAACAAAATTCGCATGATTAATGCGGAAAACAAAGATTTGTAGTTTTTGTCTGATAAAGTAGAGAGCCTGCCTTTAAAGTTTTAAAGGCAGGCTGTTTAAATAAAATTATAAATATTTTTTAAGTAATGCTTCCAGTCTTACAGGAGAAGCTGACTCGCAGTTTTCGCCGTTAATAATAACGTTTGGTCCAACAGCGCAGTTGTTTTCACATCTGCTGCCGACAACTTCGATTTTTGCGTCAAGCCCGTGTTCTTTAACAAAATTTTCGATATAATCGAGGTTTGCTGCATTTCCTCTTGCAAAGCAGGAGCTGCCCATACAAACTTTAATGGTAACAGTTTTTGTGTTTTCTTTTTCTTTTTCCATTGTTTTATCCTTATTAACTGTCTGCAGAATATTAATTCCTAAATATTTTCATGAATAGATAAAATAGTGATTTTTTTCACCCTTACCAATACTATTTTATGTTAATTAATCTTAATTGGCAAGCGGATAAATAGTGTGTTTTAGCGCCGTGAGTCAGATAACATGTATGAAGATTAGTTAATGTAAACACGGAGTATCCGTTAAGAAACTTTTATTTATTATAACAAAAGCCTTCCCTAATTAAAAGGAAGGCTTTATACAGGTTGCGTAATATTTTTAGAAGTCTAAGCCTGCTTCTCTTGCAGCGTCAGCAAGAGCAGAAACTCTGCCGTGATAAAGGAATCCGCCTCTGTCGAAAACGCATTCTTTAACGCCTGCTTTTAAAGCTTTCTTAGCAATAGCTTCACCAACTACTTTTGCTGCTTCAATGTTACCGCCGTGAGAAAGTTTTTCTCTCAAGTCTTTGTCAATAGAAGAAGCTGAGCAAAGTGTAACTTTATTTACGTCGTCAATCAACTGAGCGTAAATGTGTTTTGTGCTTCTGTATACAGCCAATCTCGGAGATTCTGCAGTACCGAAGATTTTTGTTCTTACACGCTGGTGTCTTTTTCTGATTTGTTCTTTTCTGTTTCTTGTTTTAATCATTTTTCTTTCCTTTCACCGAAGCCTTCTTACTTGGAATTTTGATTTCATTCAAAATATCTATAAGGGCTTATGCCGGCTTTTATACTGTAACAACAAATTGTTTTGTTTCTTTTTCAACTAATTGCTCTGCCGCACGTTCATCAATATTTTTAAGCACCAAGTAATCATCCAAGTATTCATCGTATGAGTTATTTGTAAAGAATCTTATTTCGTTTTTGGATAAAGGAAAACGTGCGTCAGGTTGTTGTTTGCCGTTTTCAATTTTATTAACTCTATATTCTCGGAGTAATATTCTGTAATCATTCTCCATACGAGAATCAAACTGTTCCTGAGTTGTGTTCTTTCCTTTCCTATAACGTATTACAAATATGTTACCGAATGATACGGGATTCGCTTTCATGACAACCCTTTACTTCTTACCTGTTTTACCGGCTTTACGTCTAACGTATTCGCCTTCGTATCTAACACCTTTTCCTTTGTAAACTTCAGGAGGACGTTTGCTTCTGATTTCAGCTGCAACGTCACCAACGAGTTGTTTGTTGGAGCCTGATACAGTGATTTTTGTGTTAGCTTCAACAGCGATTTTGATGCCTTCTGGAGGAGTAATCAAAATCGGGTGAGAATAGCCTAAAACGAGGTTGAGATTAGAGCCTTCCATGTTAGCTCTGTAACCAACACCCTGGATTTCTAATTTCTTAACGAATCCGGTTTTTACGCCGTCAACAGCGTTGTGGATTAATGTTCTGGATAAGCCCCAGAGTGCTCTTGATTTTCTGTCATCGTGATTGTGAACATCAACGATGATTTCATTACCTTCGATTTTTACTGAAATTTCCGGACGAACTTCAACTGTTTCTGTACCAAGAGGTCCTTTAGCAGTCAATACATTGTTTTCAAATTTTACTTCAACGCCATCCGGTATTATAACAGGTTTTTTACCTATACGTGACATTTTTTTATCTCCAATTTAATTATTAATATCTTTTTAATCCTTACGTCATTGCGATTCAAAATTGAATAGCCCGACGATTACCATACGTAGCAAAGAACTTCGCCGCCGAGGTTTTCTTTTCTAGCTTTTCTGTCTGTCATAAGACCTTTGCTTGTAGAAATAATTGCGATACCGAGTCCGCCGAATACCTGCGGAAGGTCTTTAGCTTTTGAATATACTCTCAAACCTGTTTTAGAAATTCTTTTCAAGTTAGAAATAACGGGTTTGTTTCTTTCGTCATATTTCAAAGTGATTGATAAAACTTTGAATTTGCCTACTTCTTTTTCTGTGTAATCGGTGATGTAGCCTTCTTCTTTAAGAACTTTAGCCAATTCTAATTTTAATTTGGAAGACGGCATTTCAACTTCCGGATGAGAAACGATGTTAGCGTTTCTGATTCTTGTCAGCATATCTGCTATTGGATCTGTAAACATATTTATTTTCCTTTTCTTCGGGGCTTGAAGTTTCTTACAACGTCTATCATAAAAGGGATTGCCCTTTTTTTGGTTTTCCGCTGCCCTCGCAGCCCCCTTAACTACTTACTTGAACAATATTGGTTATGAAAATTTGTCGAGCAGTATAGTTAAGCGAAATCCGGCAATTACTACCAGCTTGCTTTAACTACACCGGGTAACAAACCTTCATGAGCCATTTTTCTCAAACAGATTCTGCAAAGACCGAAATCTCTGTGATATCCGTGAGGACGTCCGCAAATGGAACATCTGTTATGAAGTCTTACTCTTGGGTATTTGCCCTTTGATACGAGTAATTTTCTTCTTTCTTCTTTAGC
Source organism: Candidatus Gastranaerophilales bacterium (assembly GCA_944325565.1). Classification (GTDB taxonomy): domain Bacteria; phylum Cyanobacteriota; class Vampirovibrionia; order Gastranaerophilales; family Gastranaerophilaceae; genus Limenecus. The sequence goes on along the minus strand of CALVAT010000012.1, from coordinate 1,226 downwards.
TATCATTGATTTTTTAGCCACGATTTTCTCCTTTTTATGCAAATTGCATTGATTTTTTTCGTTTTAGTTTATTAAAGCCTTTATGTTTTGGCTTCACACACTCTTTTTTGTATGTTTATGAGTGTGATTTTTTCTTAAACGGCATACCCAAATCAGCAAGCAAAGCTCTTGCTTCTTCGTCAGTTTTTGCAGTTGTGATGATAGAAATATTCATACCGAATACCGCATCAACTTCGTCGTAAGAAATTTCAGGAAACAGAGTCTGTTCCTTCAAACCTAATGTGTAGTTGCCTCTGCCGTCAAAACTTTTTGAAGAAATACCTCTAAAGTCACGGATTCTGGGTAAAACTACGCAGATGAGTTTTTGCAAAAAGTCATACATTCTTTCGCCGCGGAGTGTAACCATACAACCAACCGGCATACCTTCTCTCAATTTGAAAGAAGAAATTGACTGTTTTGCTCTTGTGATTACAGCTTTTTGACCTGCAATTTTTGTCAATTGTTTTACGATTGTTTCAGCTAATTTTGAGTTGTGGCAAGCTTCACCAACACCCATGTTTATAACGATTTTATTTAATCTAGGAATCTGGTTAACGTTTTCATAACCAAATTGAGATTTTAAAGATTCTTTTACTTCTTCTTCGTATCTTACTTTTAAGTCTTTAGTTAATGTAGTCATTTTTCTTTCCTTTTCGTAGAATGTACCTTCATTATGCCACAAACATAATATTTACGACTAACAAGGCACCCATACTTTAATACTATGAATCAATTTGTTCGCCGCATTTTTTGCAAACACGAACTTTTTTGCCGTCAACAATTTCGTGTTTTACTCTTGTTGCTTTTTCGCAAGCCATGCAATAAATCATAACTTTTGAAGAATCAACCGGAGCTTCGATTTTGTTTAAGCCGCCCTGAATACCAGCCATCGGGTTAGGTTTCTGAGCTTTTGTCACCATATTTAAGCCTTCAACAATAACTTTGTTTTCAGACTTGATGACTTTTTTCACGTTACCGATTTTGCCTTTATCTTTTCCTGAAGTTAAGATAACACGGTCACCGCGTTTAACGTGCAAATCATGTTGTTCTATCTGTTTTTTAGTGTTTCTCATTGTTCTTTCCTTAATTAAGTTGTTTATCCGCCAGTCAAATCAAAGATTTGTTCGTTCCTTCGCTTTCGCTCCGTCACAACGGCGGGTTGGAACGGTTACACCCTCTGGGCTTCG
>CALVAT010000011.1 GCA_944325565.1 Candidatus Gastranaerophilales bacterium | reverse complement strand
CAAAGTTGTCTAATTCCCCGCAAAAATTTTTAATATGCGCTTGACTGATAGCTGCTCTAAGGTACTAAACTAAAAATATAGTTTACAAATTATTTTTTGGAGCAAAAAACATGAAGAAAAAAGCACTGACTATTTTGACAGCGGTTTTAATGTTAACAGGAGGACTATCAGCAATGGCAAATACACTCGAACAGCCTTTTTCTCAGGGCGATATCAATCCTTACGGAAAATTTTTCACAGGAACAACCCATCTTAATATGTTGGTTACAAAAGACGATACCTTTAATTCCTCTATAGGTAACGTTACTTTCGATGCAGGAGCAAGAACAAACTGGCATAAACACTCCGGCGGACAAATTCTGCTTGTAACAGCAGGTGAAGGAAGATATCAGGAAAAAGGCAAAGATATACAAATCCTGAAAAAAGGTGATGTAGTAAAAATCCCGCCGAATGCCGAACACTGGCACGGCGCGGCTCCCAACAGCATGTTTGCTCATATTTCTATTGAACCCAATATCCCGAATAATGAAACAACCTGGCTAGAACCGGTTACGGACAAGGAATATAAGTAGACATCTTATTCACGGCAGCAATAAAAAAGCTGCCGTTATTTTTTATTATCTACAACACTTAAACTTTTTAATTTACAGCTTAAAGATAATGCATTCCCCTAAAATATATGTTATTATAAATGTAGTAATAAAATGCGAGGGGTTATATGCAGGTAAAGAGTATTGGCGCAACTAACGCTTTAAACAGCAACTTTAAAGCAATGTTTGTTCAAAGTAGTGACTTGAACGAAGTCACAGCTTACGAAATCAGAAACAACCGTTCGGAATACTGGCAAAAAGGTTTAAAGGACCTAAATGCAATAAAAAAAGATACAAGACTAGATTTAAAAATTAATTCAGAAGGCGAAATCGTTATCACAAACCTTAAAAACCAGAATTCTATTACCTTCTCTGATTACAAAAACAATTCAGAAAATCTTAAAGACCTGAGCAATCCGGCATCCCGTGCATATTACAATCTATTTTTAGCCGGTCAAAGCATAAGTATTATAAATGAGCTGCAAAAAATTAATAATACATATTATGCTAAAAGAAGATAAAAAAATCCCCCGTGTTGCGGGGGGATTTTTTTATTGATTTTCCAGTTGATTATTTTCGTAATAGGCTTTTACTTCTTCAAAATTTCTGCCCATTTTATCCAGAACTCTGTTTAATTTATCCTGAGTTTGTCTAATAATTTCCGGCCCGTTGGCTTTAATAGAGGCATATTCATCGTATTCGTTTTGCATACTTCTGCTGGTCGCTGTCGAGCTATTGATAGCGTATTGTATCCCCTGCCTTTCATGGGGGGTAAGCTCATGATTGCTGACTAAAAGTTCACAGTTAGACTTTATTCCTTCATCTACCAGATATTTATGAAATGCAATATCTTCCATCCTTGAAGAAGCATTTTGACTCTTTTCTTTTAAATCCTCAAGCCTATTTACAAGATAGTCTTTATACATAAAGTCTTCGCCGGTTTTATACATAATATTATACAGATTCTGCGCGTAAATAACTTTTTGTTTTGCTTTATCTATACGTGTTTTGTAATTTTCTTCCTGTTCGGGAGTGTTTTTATCAAAAGGATTTTCAAGCCCATCCTCGTCTGCAGAAATAACTCTCTGCTGGTAAGTTATATAATCTCTTAAATCTTTAAAATAGTCATGAGGGTTTAAAGTTCTAGAGGTATATTTAGCTCTAAGCTGTTCAAGAGTAGGGAATTCTGGCTCGTTATCATAAACTATATAGCCGTGCTCTTTACGGATTGCATCAGAAACAGTTTCATTTGGATCTGCGACGTAAAATGTTGTATCGTACTTGTTGTCAGTTTTTTCAAATGTTCTGTTTTTATCAAAATTCTTGTTATAAGCTTCTATATTTTGAGCAAGAAAAGATGCAATTACCTCATCAGATGCAATTTTTTTATTCACACGCTCATTTTTGAACAAAGGGCGCATATCCTGCCCGAGTATATAAAAAGAAATATCACCATTATTATCCAGAATCATAGGCTTTTCTACGTGTCCGCCAAATGCCGGCTTCAAGGTGATATTAGTATTATTTTTATTACTGTTATTATTTTGACGATTTATAGGTGTACAGGTATTTATTGCAGAAATTCTCATGAAAATGCTCTCCTTATTTATATATTTAGGGTAACGTCAAACACAAAATTTTTTGCTATTGTTTTAATGCTTTGTAAACAAAATTAACAAATAATTAGTATGCTCCATCGCATTTTGTTTTGCAGAAAACACAATCTCCATTTACCAAATTGTACTTAAGTATATTATAACCATTTCTTATAATAACAGGTTGGCCGCAGTTTTTGCAATAGGTTGTAGAAGTTTCGACAGTAGAAATATTGCCCGTATAAACATATTTTATCCCGTTTTCAATCGCCGTTTTATATGCTCTTAACAGCGTAGAAAACTCTGTTGCTTTTTTATTTGTTAATTTATAATTCGGAAAAAACGCACTAAAATGCAGCGGAACACAAGCACCGATATTTTCCATAATCCAGCGACACTGAGCTTTTATCATATCATCGCCGTCATTTTCGCCTTCAATCAGCATGGTAGTCAATTCAACGTGACAATCCGTTTCATTACAGGCATATTTAATTGTATCAAGCACCTGCTGCAATCTTGCCAGACAGTTTTTGCGGTAAAATTCGTCGCTGAAACCTTTCAGGTCAATATTTGCCGCATCCATATATTGAAAAAATTCCCTTGCAGGTTCATCGTTTATAAAACCCGAGGTCACCGCAATAGTTTTTATCCCTCTCCTGCGGCAAAGTTTTGCAGTATCTATAGCATACTCAAAAAATATAACAGGATCATTATAAGTAAAAGCAACACTTTTACAGTTATATTTTTCTGCTATTTGCACGATTTCCTGCGGAGAAGTTCTGTTCAAAAGAGCAGTATCAATTTTAGTTTTTGTAGTTTTCCAGTTCTGACAGAACCTGCAGCCCATATTGCATCCTGTTGTTCCAAATGACAATACAGCTGTTCCTGGATAAAACTGATATAGCGGTTTCTTTTCAACAGGATCTATTGCAAGCCCAGTATTACGACCGTATGAAGTCAAAACAATATTATTCCCAACATTTGTTCTTACAGAACAAAAACCGCTCTGACCTTCAGATAGAATACAATTTCTCGGACAAATTACGCATTGAGCTTTATCATTTGTTAAAATATTTTGATATTTCATAAAATATATTATAATAGTGTTATGGAAAAAGTTAAACAATCATCAGTCGCCGGCTCTTTCTATCCGGCTGACGCTACGGAATTAAAAAATCAAATAGAAAGCTTTAAAGAAAACAGTAAAAACACATACACAGTTCCCGCACGTGCTGTAATTGTTCCGCATGCAGGGCTTGTATATTCAGGAAGGCTAGCCTACGAAGGAATAAGTCAGCTGGATAAAAATATAGAGAATCTCTTTATTTTTGCACCGGCTCACAAAGTTTCCTTTGAAGGACTTGCTTTAAGCGATTTCGAAGGATGGAATACGCCGCTGGGTGATATAGAGATTAATCAAGAGCTAAACAAAGAATTGGAGGAGAAGTTTGGTGCACAGTATAACAACATGGCTCTTGAAAATGAACATTCTATAGAAGTTCAGCTGCCGATTATACAGCAGGTATTCGAAAACGTTAAAATCGTGCCGGTACTGGTCGGGATGGAAAAACCGGAAACTATTCAAAATATTATTGAAACTTATTACTCTGACACGAAAAACGGATTTATTATCTCGTCAGATTTAAGCCACTTTTTAAACGACATACAGGCAAGAAAAATTGATACTCTGACAGCACAGATGATAGAATCAGGCAATACAGAAAATTTTGCCCCGCAACAGGCTTGCGGAATGGTAGGAATACTGGGGCTTGTCGGTTTTGCCACCAAAAACAACTATTCTATAATAAGAATAGATATGGCAAACTCTGCTGCAACAACAGAAGATAAATCTAATGTTGTCGGATACGGCTGCTGGTTTATGTACGAAGGCGAAAAGAATAATTTCTTAAAAGAATACTGCTCGGACATAATCAAAGAGATTTGCCGTTTAAGCATAAAATCACGCTTGCAGGAAATGCATGAAAAAATAAATTATCCTCAGGTCCTTGATGAAATCGGGGCAAGCTTTGTAACCCTCGAAACAGACGGCAAATTAAGAGGCTGCATAGGTTCTATTATTGCTTATAGATCATTAATAGAAGACTTGCTAACAAACGCTCAAAAAGCAGCGTTTGCAGACCCGAGATTTAAACCGGTTACAAACGAAGAATTTGAAAACCTTGAGATTGCAGTTTCAATTTTATCAAATCCGAAACCCTTAAAATTTGAGGATGAATCAGATTTACTAAACCAGATTGAACCCAATAAAGACGGTATAATAATAAAAGAAGGCAAACAACAGGCCGTATTTTTACCGTCAGTCTGGGAACAGCTGCCTGACAAAAAAGAGTTTTTGAATGCTTTAAAACTAAAAGCAGGCCTTAGACCTGAGCATTTTTCAAAAACCTTTGAGGTTTACAGATTCGAAACTGTTTATATAAAATAAAAAACTAAAAGTTATACTTAAAAAGTTGTCTTAACGGTTAATTTGAGCCGGTGAGGCAGCTTTTTAATATATACTACTTTTCTCTAATGAAAGACGACTCCTTTTTTTTTATTTTAAAAAAAAGAAAAAGGAGTTTTTATGAAAGAGAAAAAGATACTCATTGTTGTTACAAATACATCCGAGATGGATGATTCGAATAAAACCCCAACAGGAGTCTGGCTGGAAGAATTTGCGGTACCGTTTTTAGAGTTTAAAAACTCATCTAATGAGGAACTTAAACTTGACGTTACCGTTGCCAGTCCCCTCGGGGGAATCGCACCGATTGACGAAGAAAGCCTCGAATGTAAAAATCCCACTGAATGGGATTACACAAAAAAATATCTGGACAACAGCGTAAAATTATCCGATGTGGATTACGAAAAATATGACGCAATCTTTATCCCCGGAGGTCACGGGCCAATGTTTGACCTTGCAAAAGATGAACTTTTAGGAAAAATAGTTTCTTACTTTTATAACACTCACAAAATTGTATCAGCTGTATGCCATGGCCCCGCCGGTTTGATTAATGCCAGAACAGAAACAGGAGAACCTATTGTGAAGGGTATGCAGGTTACCTGTTTTACAAATGAAGAAGAAAAAATTGTAAAAAAGGACAAACTTATGCCTTTTCTGCTGGAATCCAGACTAAAACAGCTAGGAGCTTATTTTAATGCAGCAGAGCCCTGGGAAGAAAACGTAATTGTTGACGCAAATCTCATTACAGGCCAGAATCCAGCCTCAGCAAAAAAACTTGCTAAAACCGTATTAAAAAAGCTCAAAAGCAATTAATAAAAAACTCCGGTTATGCTGATACCGGAGTTTTTTATTCTGTTTTAAATCTTAATAATCTCCTGAAGAGCTGTCCTCGTCATCCTCGAGCGACGACAAATCTTTTGTGTATGTTGTATCAAAATCCTCTGGCAGCATATCTGTATCAGGCCAGATAGTAGATTCATCAAACCTTACCGCATCCATATTGTCCGCCGCTGAAAAATCAGAGTTCTGCAAATCGCTTTCATTAAAAACAGCACCCGCCATATCAGCATCAGTAAAGCTGCAATAGTTAACAGCAGCATAGCTAAAATCAGTACCGTTTAATAATGCTCCTGAAAAATTACACTCTACAAGATTTGAGCGAGAAAAGTCAGCAGAAGTAAGGTCTGTATCGGTAAAATTCACTTCCGTAAAATTAGCTTCTCCGAATGAACAGCCCGATAAATCAGCATTCGTAAGATCAACACCCTCAAGTGTCAGACCAGAAAAATCGAGTTCGCTAAGGTCAATCTCTTCGTGATTTTTTCTGTAATCTTCATAGGCCGAAGGATTGGAAACAATCAGGTCAAATAATTCTTCTTTTGTGTGTTCTGGCATTTAAAAGCTCTCCTTAATAACTATAACACCCTTTTTACACTTTAATCCTCAATAATTCTCATTTGCATTGCCAGTAAAACAGCCTGTGTTCTGTTTTTTACCTTTAATTTTTTGAAAATACTGTTGAGGTGTGTTTTTACTGTAACTTCACGCACATAAAGCTTTTGAGCAATATCATTGTTGCTTGCGCCCTGAGAAACCATCTTCAAAATTTCTTTTTCTCTTGAAGTCAAAGGCTCAATATTACCCTCTTTTACAAATTTCAGATCAACATTGCTGTGTTTTTCTTTCTGCCATGAGGAACGTCTTAAAAGAGCTTCAATCCTTGCAAGAAGGTTAGGCAGAATAAACGGTTTTACAACATAATCATCAGCTCCGAACTTTAATCCCGAAATTTCTTTTTGTTCTTCATTTATAGCTGTAATCATAATGATAGGAATATTTTCCAATCTTTTATTCTGGCGTATGGCTTTTAAAGTTTCCCATCCGTCCATGTTAGGCATCATCACATCCAGCAAAACAAGGTCAAAATCACTGTCTTCAGCGGTAAGCTTTTTTATGCCCTGAAGCCCGTCTTTTGCAACATCAACTTCATACCCGTACAATGGCAAAGCATCAGCCAGATATTTGGGATTGTCATCTATAATCAGAATTTTAGCTATAGCAACCATACTTGTTCTCACTCATACTACTTTAGTTGTAATTTTAATCGATAAATAAGCTTTTATCAATTGTAATACGGGCAAATTCATCTATTTAATTTAGATTAAATTATCTTTTAGTGCTTTTATTGCGGCCTGAGTTCGATCATTAACAGCAAGTTTCTGCAAAATATTGCAGACATGTGCCTTGGTAGTATTTATACTCACATCGAGTTTTTGTGCTATTTCATTATTTGTCAACCCTTCAACAATCAACGCGAGCACCTGTTTTTCACGTGCAGTAAGATTTATATCAGCAGATTTTTGAGATTCTTTTGTGTCAAAAGCTGTTTCATTCTGTTTTACTTCGGGCTGGCCGGCTGCTTTTAATACATACTGTGCAACTTTAGGGTCAAACCATGCGGCCCCTTCCAGAACAGATTTAGTGATATCAATTAACTTGTCCGGTTCAATATCTTTTGTGCAATATGCATTAGCCCCGCAATGCAAGGATTTAAGAACATCCTCCTCCTGCTCATGAGAAGAAAGTACGACAACCTTTGTTGAAGGTCTTTTATCTTTTATCACCTTAGTTGCTTCAATACCATTCATATCAGGCAATCCGAGATCCATAATTACCGCATCCACTGCTTCTTTTTGGGCAATAGAAATTGCGGATTTTGCATTTGATGCTTCAAAAATTTTGACAAAGCTTTTGTCTATTTCAAAAGCAGTCCTAAGACCGAATCTCGTTAAAGAATGATCCTCTACTATTAAAATACTGTATTTTTTCATACTTATCCTTATAATTGTGAACGCATTTCCTGATTAGCATCTTCATCCAGCGGATTTATTTCCAATGCTTTTTTAAAATCACTTCTTGCTGCATCAATATGTCCAAGTTTTTTGTTAATCAACCCGTGATAGTAATAATATCTGCTGTTTTTGTTATCAACATACTTAACCGGTTTTAAATAAGATCTTGCTAATTCCAGTCTGTTATTTTGTATTGCCATATCAGCAAGAGCCAGCCATGCCTCCGTCATAAGCGGGTCTAAAGCAACAGCTTTTTTTAAATACTGCGTATTTTTAATATCATCAACTTTTGAAGCAAGGTAATAAATTTTTGCGTCAACATTGCTTTTTTCAAAAACTTTATTTGTAAATTCAACGGATTTATCCGTCATATTAAGCATTTTATAGCACAACGCAGCCTTAATCATAGCTTCGTCATTCTTTTTATCTTTTTTATAGGCCTTTATAAAATAATCAAGAGCGTTTTTGTAATCTTTTTTGAAAAGATACATATTAGCTATCCCCATAAGAGTAGGGGCATAATTCTTTTTAACCTTATATGCCTTTTCAAACATATCCATCGAATCAGCAAGATTATTCTGTTTAAAATAAATCTCTGCCAGAAGTGTCATCGAGCGGTAATCTTTTGAATCAGAGGAAATATTCTGGTTTAATTCTTTAATTGCTCTGTTATAATCCCCCGTTTTCAAAAAGTACTGCGCAAGGTAAAATTTTGAAAGTTCTCTGTCTTTTGTAGCCTTGGCCAGCGTGTAATAATACAAACCTTCCAAATCTTTTTTGTAATCAAGGATATTTATATCCTGTGCCAATAATTCTTCCATTATTTTTAAGGAATCAGAAAGCCTGTTTGTTTCACAAAAAATTTGGGCTTTATATTTTTGGTAGTTAATATTATCAGGATTTATAGATATAGCTCTGTTAATTTCATTAATTGCCTTATTGTATTCTTTGGTGTTGTAATATGCCTGAGAAAGTATGTAATGAGCATAATCCGCACGTTTGAGCTTGTCAGGCAGTCTGCTTAGCTCCCTTGCAACTTCAAAAGCCAGATTGTTGTAATATATCTCGGTATAATTTTGTGCAAGTTTAATCTCATCATCATAAGACAGAACAACCATAGGAAAGAGCTTTGATTTCATAAGCTGTATTTGATGATTGTATGTTTCTCTATCCTGAATATTGTTTATTGCTTCCTGCGCAAGAGTGAACAACCCCATATTAGCAAACTTGTATGCAAACCCGAGGTTTACAAAATCATCGTTTGCCCCATTTTGCAAAATGAGTTTGTAATCCTTATATGCAGAAGTAATATTACCCTGAGAAAATTTTTCGTTAGCTTCAGCATACTTTTTAGCATAATCAATATTGTCAGCCGTATAAGCCGAAGAATTTTCGTTTTGAGAATATGTTAAAAGCCTGAGAAAATCATTGGTAAGCTGATTATTTTTAATCATCTTAAGATTTTCTTTGTTAAAAGTAGAAATAGGTGTTTTTATTATATTTTTAGCAGCAGGTTTTGCGTAACACATGCCTGTCGCGCCCGCTATAATTATTGCTGCTGTTAAAATTTTTTTTATCATAAACCTTCCCCGGCAATTGATTGTATTGATTATTTTTATTCTATTTGCCAGCTTTACAATTATAATACGTATTGAACAGTTCAATCAATGCCCTGTCAGAGTCAGAATAATTTTCCTGTTCATTTGTCAAAAGCTTAAACAGATAGTCGACGTCGTACTTGTCGAGTGTTTCTCTATCTTTTTGGTCATAAAGAACAGAATCCACCTCGCTCAAAAACACATCAACCAGTCTGTCCAGTTTAATTTTGAAAAATGCTTCAACAATATCACCGTCAAAATGCTTCCAGGCACCGGATTTTATTATATCAAGTGCATTTTTAATGGGCATTTTATCACGGTAATGTCTTTTAGATGTAATGGCATCAAAAACATCGCTTACGGCGAGCACCCTGCCGCCAAGCGGAATTTCTTCGCCTTTAAGCTTTCTAAAATAGCCGGTGCCGTCGTATTTTTCGTGGTGGCTTGAGGCAATTTCAGCCACCTCTTTAAATTCTTCTGATATATATACACGATTCAATATGTCATAGGTGATTTTTACGTGTTCCTGAATATGTTTGTACTCATCATCCGTAAGCTTTCCGTCTTTTTGAAGTACAGCATCACGGATACCGATTTTGCCTATATCATGGAGTATTGCCGCATGGATAATGTTGGCCGTAGTTTTTTCATCAAGATTCATCACCTCGCAAATAAGCTCGGAATACATTTTTACACGGTTAGAATGACCGGCCGTAATCTTGTCACGTGCATCAATAGAAGCAGCAAGGGTATCGACAAAGTTTTTAAACAGTTCCTTTTGCTGATCTATCATCATTTGCTGAGACTCAAAAAGTTTTGCATTTTCTATTGCAATCCCCGCACTTGAGCCTATTGCAATAAGTATATCCTCATCTTCTTTTGTAAAAAACGCGTCATTGTTTTTATTCAAGACCTGAAAAACACCAAGAATCTCATGTTTCATATTCCAGATAGGCATACATAAGATTGTTTTCGTCTTATAGCCTGTTTCTTTGTCTATATCAGGATTAAAACGCTCATCTTTATATGCGTCTTTTATGTTAATAATCTCGCCCATCTGCGCCGCATATCCGGCCAGCCCCTTATCCGCAGGGAATCTCAATTCCTGTGTTCCCATACCGAGCGCTACTTTTGACACAAGTTCATTTCTTTGTCTATCCAACAAAAACACAGTACATCTGTCCGCATCAAGAACTTTTTTAATCTCTTCCGCAACCGTCTTTAAAAGGTGTTCAAGGCTTGTTTCTGCAGCGAGCGTGCGGGCCACATTCAACAGCGCAACAATAGGTTTTTCAGTTCCGTGGTGTTCCTGTTCATCCTTATTTGCAATATTCAACTTTTCTATTTGCACAATCAAATTGCTGACTTTGGCGTTTATAACTTCGTTTGAAGAATTTATGTTGCGTGCCTGTTTAAGCACATTCAAAGCCATGGAATAGTTTTTTTCAGCATTATAAATATATCCCCAGCAGAAGAGATTTGTTTTTATTGCGTTTTTGTTGTGAGAATTTTCAGCAAGAAATCTTGCATCCTCTAGCATGTTAATCGCTATTTTATAGTTGTTTTTGTCAATTTTGTATTTTAAAACCGCAAGAAGCGACAGATTTTGCGCAATAAATTCATAAGATTTATTAAGCAAAAAAGTGTTATGAATCATCTCCGCCTTTGGAACAAGCGAGCCTACCGCTGCTGTATCCAGCGTTCTGAATATTGTAAACATCGTATTCTGGGCATTATTTAAATCTTCAACACAAACAGATTTTATAAACTCTTCCATATTAAACCCTTAACATAATCTCAATTTAATTATACAATATTTTTTGTAATTAATAAACAAATACAAAGAAAATCGGGGAATCGGGGGATTTATTAAATTATGAATAAAATCAGTATAATCATACCCGTGTTCAATGAAATGAACACACTGGATAAAATCCTTGAAAAGGTTGAACAGGCGTCTTTTTGCGGGCTTGAAAAAGAAATTATACTCATAGACGATATGTCAACAGACGGCACACGTGAACATCTTGCGGAACTTGAAGGCAAGTATAAAGTATTCTATCACAACTACAATCAGGGCAAAGGTGCTGCTATAAGAACAGGTATGGCGCACATAACCGGTGATATTATGGTTATTCAAGACGCTGATTTAGAATACGATCCTGCTGATTATGAAGAACTGATTAAGCTGATTGTTGAGGATAAAGCAGATGTTGTTTACGGCTCAAGGCTTACAGGGGCAAAACCGTCCCGCTCATTTATGTTCACACACTGGCTGGGCAACAAGGTTCTGACACTTACAACCAATATCCTTTACGGTGCAACGCTTACTGATATGGAAACCTGTTACAAGGCTTTTAGAACAAGCTTTTTAGAGGGTATTGAAATTAAGTCTAACAGATTCGATTTTGAGCCTGAAATAACAGCCAAAGTTCTAAAAAGAAAACCAAGATTGTATGAACTGCCGATTTCTTATTACGGACGGGATTACTCGGAGGGCAAAAAAATCACCTGGAAAGACGGATTCCACGCTATCTGGGCGCTGTTGAAATTCCGTTTCAGCGATTAATTTCCGTATTTTGGCTTTGATAATCCTCGATAAAAGGTTCATCATCCGGACTGTTTTTATCGAGGATTTGTTCTATTGTGTGCTCTATTTTGGGTTTTAACGGTGCATTAAACTGGCTGTATTCGTATGCTCCTATAAAAACAAGTCCGGCAAGTATAGCTATTTTTGCTGTTTTCATAGTAAATATCTGCTGCAAAATTACACTTTCAAAAATATTATTTGTTCTATTAATTTGATTCATCACATTGCGTGTAATCTCTGTCGGGGCCTTTTTGAGAGTGTTATTGTAAGCGTATTTTATATGTTTTTGCATTATATATGTATTTTTCAGCTCTTTTTGAGCATTTTTAGATTTCATAAGATACTTGCGAAACTCAAAATTTTCTTCCGGCATAAGTTCATTATCCACATAAGGAGAAATCTGGCTCATAAATTTTTGATGCTCTCTTATGCTGAAGCTTTTTTGCTTCTGTTTTCTTGCGGAAAGCTCCATAACCTGTTTGTATGAATCCTGCAAATTTTTTATCAAAGATTTTAAATAAATATATTTTTTCCGGCAGGAAGGACAATGCTTTAAATGCTCCTGTATCAAAATTCTATCGTTGAATGATACTCTGTTGTCTATATACAAAGAAAGCATCGATGAAACCTGCTTGCAGATAATTTCGTTTTCCTGTTCCATTATATTTATATCCCCTGTTATTTATGCAATGTAAGCTTTTAAGTCTTCCTGTAGTTTATTTCTTGCTCTGGCAATACGTGATTTAACGGTGCCTACATTTGTATTTGTGATATCAGCAATTTCTTCATAGCTTAACCCCTGAAACTCCCTCAAAACTATAGCTAGCCTGAAAGAATCAGGCAGCTTGTGTATGGATTTTTCTATCGTACAGCTCAATTCACTGTTCAGGCTTGATTCCTCAGGCGTGCAAGTTTTACAGGGAACATCAGCTACATTGAATCTGTCCTGATCATCATCGTCCTTTTTGTCAATCGGCACTGTTTTTAATTTTCTGTTTTTACTTCTTAAATGGTCATAAAACAGTCTGGTGACTATCTGGTTAAGCCAGGGTTTAAATTTAGCCGGATCTTTGAGCTTTTTTATATTCCTTGCCATTTTTAAAAGAGCTTCCTGTGTCAAATCAAGAATATCTTCACAGTCATTATTCAGGTAATAAAAAGAGGCGTATACGCTGTCTTGATTACGTTTAACAAGCTCCTCCAGAGCATCTATGTCATCCTGCTGTGCAAGAATAACAAGTTCCTCTAAATTTTTATTTTTATATTTTTTTTTGCCCAAAAGAATCAATATAAAAGCTCTCCCGTTATTTTTTATTATTTGTAATTCAAAAATAACGAAAGCATTAACTGTTTAATACAGCCTTTTTAATATATACAGGCAGGCAATTTTATAAAAATAATTCATCATTTTTATAGTTTAACGCATTGAACTAATCTGCTAAAAGCTATAAAAAAAAAGGCCTGTTCGGGGGTCAGAAGTAGTAATATGGATGTGTTTATATACTTATATATTTAAAACATTTAAATCCTCTTCCAGCTTTATCTCAAAAAACGTATTTTCGGGGATATTGAGATTGTTCCCACGTTTGCCGAGCGCAACGAACGGACTAATAATCAAATCCGCTGTTTGTAAAGCTGCTGCGACAATATACCATGCAGGTTTAGTAAATGTTTTTAATTCACAAGTTTTAGTGCTCTCGCAGGGATCTTTTGCAGAAGTGTGAATAATCCCCTTATCCGCAAGATCAGACAAATTGTTAATATAACACGGAGGCCCGACCAGTGTACCGAGATGCACATTTTTATTGTCCATTTTGGATATCGAAGCCACAACAGGATAAGTTATATTGTCAATTGTAATTTTTTGCAGCTTAACTTTTGCCGTAGCGCTCTTTCCTGCAAGACGGGGATTTCCGGTTTTTTCAACGATACCGTGCAATGTAATTTCAGACGGTTTTTTATTATATGCAAGATGCTCATTATTAACAGATTTGAACGATACAGGAAGACCTGTAATATTGTTATTAAGATTCTGTTCCGATACAACTAGAAACTTTCTCCCTTTTTCCAGTTTTATTGTATCAACCTCTATATCTCGTAACATCGATACTATATCATTATTTTGCACGGGCTGATTTTCCTGCCCGTAAACAGTCTGTTCATCAACTGTTAGATGCGGATTTATTATCTCTTGCGCCTGCAATGATTGTATATCTAAAAACACACACAAAAATACAAGCAGATATATAATTCTACTTCTCATGCAAAAACCTCTTAAAATTTTGTATTTATTGTTTCTCCCTTGCTTGTTGGGATTTTTATTCTAGCCGTAAATAAAAATAAATGTATCCATTATTTATTGGATTTACAAAAAAAGAATTTTGTATTTTCAAATGCAAAATAAATTGTAACATGTACACTAAATAGCCCGATCAGGTAATGGCTTATTATTCTAAATAGGATAATATTTATAATAACTTTTGTGTTTATATACTTTATTACAATTTAATATCAGATAGGAGAACTACATGTCAGAGAAGAACTTCAATGTTACTGTATCCGATTTTTCAATGTATCCAAAAACAACTCCAGTGACCTATGCAATTTCTCACAAATCAGTCATTCGCAAGCTCAAAAAATTATTCAAACACATAAGCGACTATGATTTTTGGGTGCTCGAGAACAACAAGAAAATAAGAGAAAAAATTAAACAAAGAAACAACAGAAGGCTCAATTCTTCAAGACATATCAGTTACAAACTTTCTGCACCTTCATACAAAAATTTTGACGCATCGATTAATAATTAAAATACATAAATTTGTATCAATTTATAAAAAATAATTAGAAAATTAAGCAAATTTTTCCGGCCTTCGGTTTTAGAATAAAAAAGATTTAGTGTGAAACAGTATCGGAAAGTAAAATTGATTTCTAATTTAAATGCGTATACAAATCTGAAACCGTCTTTTAAAGCCAAACTGACAGTTCTTAATAATTCAACGCCGGTATCAAACGGATATTCTTCATCATATCTAAAAGCAAAAGCTGATGAATATCTGCAAAACGGTAACTTTGAAAGAGCTATAGAATACTATAAAAGCGCACTAAACTCTGATCCGTATAACACAGATATTCACTTAAATCTTGCAAAAACTTACGGGTTTAACAGCCAGTATAAAGAGGCTATTCCTCATTTACAGGCATACTTGAACAGAAACCCCGAGGATATAGAAAACATCACCCTGCTCGGTGAAAACTATAAAAAAGCAGGTATGTATGCTCGAGCAATAGAATGCTTTAACAGAGCACTGGGAATTGAGCCGAACTACGACTACGCAAAACGTAACCTTTTAGATACACAAAATTTAAGGCTCTCCTGCATAAACCCGCAAAAAGCCCGACAGGAACGATACGATACCGCAATCAAAAATCTTACTGAAGCTGTAAAAATTGCCAAAAACTTTTTTCCGGAAGGATATATGGATGACATGAAAGATATGACTGTATCTTTTAACAAAACCTCAAAAATGGGTGGACGTTCTAATATTGCACAGTATGAACACACAAAAAGAAAAATTTCTGTAACTGACGAATATACTTATGCAGACCCGAAACTCACCGGTGCATATCTGATTCATGAATTTGTCCACGGAAAAGACAATGACCCCTATACCTCGGTAAGAGAAGAACAAGACGCCTATAGAACACAGGCTCAATACTGGGTTCAAAATGTCCGTGATATTTATGACCCGGAAATGGATTATGTTGCAGATTTGTATACCCAATCTGCACAGGCACTGGATGACAGGGTTGCAGAAATTTATAAACTGAGAGATCCTTCTATTGCAGAAGTATCATACAATCATCCGCCCTCTACTAAAAAACCAAAAGCATTTTCTTTATCAAAAGCTGCTGACCAGCCTTTAAAAGCCTATGATATTATTGTTTGATAAAAATGTTTAAAAATGTAAATAAGTGTAACAAAATCACTAATTATTGTATCATGTTCGTGCAAAAATAATTCTTGAGAAGATTTAAATCACCGAAACAAATTGTGAAAATAGATTAGTATGAAACTTGACCCCTCGGTATACAGTAAATATTTAATAAATAAAACATCACCGGCCCGCTCGTTCGTCACCAGCCTGAACAAAAAGGGAGCTATATTGCCGGTTGTTTTGCTGGAAGCCACTGTTACAGGCGGAAGAACATATCAGGCCTACAAACGTGACGGCTTTGTAGAAGCTAGAGAACGTATAACAGAAGAATCACTTGCTGCTGTATTCTGGTTGTTCGGCGCAACAATGGCGGCTGCACTTTTTGACAAAATCGGTCAAAAATTCATGAAAATCCCGAAAAACATGCCGGATGTAGGAAGGGATAATATAAGAAGTCCATTTAACAACTTTATTAATAAAGAAGTTTCCGGTATTTTGCAAATGTCCTCAAAGCAAAAAGAAACCGTAAAAAATAAATTAGCAAGATTTTCCGTAGGAAAAACATTTGCAAGTTTGATTACAGCCTGCCTGTTTATCGGATATGTTGTGCCCAAACTCAATCAAGGCATAACAAAACATATTTTCGGAAAAATGGATAAAAAAGACCCTAATCACGAAAAAGCACCTGATCCGTATACAACAAGACTTACTCTTAAAGATGCTAGAGCTATTTTTTCAGCTAAAGGTATCTCCATTAACGCTGTAGAGAACTTCAAAGCAAGACAAATCCTGAACCAGAATGCTCAAATAGCCCAGCAAAATAAAAGCAATCCATCGTTTAAAGCTAATGCTGACTCGCTTTTGCGTATAGTACAGAATTTCCAGTCTAATGATGTATGGAAATTGCTCGGTACAGATGTTGGTACAGTAACAGGTAGAACAGCAAACGCAAGAAACAACGATGAACGTGTAGAAATCATGTTCAGAGATATTTCTTCAATTTACTTCTATTGCTTCTCAATGCCAGCGATTGTCGCATTTATGAATAGAAAAGATGCCTTCAAAGGGCTAAATACAAAACTTAACCCGATGAGCGCAATGGAAGTTCACAACCACATGATTTCAAAAATGGCAGAAAACGGTTTTGAACAGATGACACCTCAAAACTTCAAAAACATGATGCTGGGTAGAGAACTTAATGAAACCGAAACATCACTTCTTAAAAAAGCTTTCCCGAATAGCAAATCTGCTTCAACCAAAAAAGTCTTCTTCGGATTATTTAACAAGAAAGTTCCGCCTGTATATGACTCAACAACTCTTGAAAACTTCTTCAAAATTGTTGACGAAAACATAGCGGATAAAACGATTGCACAAAGAATTAAAAACAATGCAGCCGAAGCTTCAAAAATGCAGCCATTGAAAGAAGGCATCGCAATGATTACAGAATCTCAGGCAGAAGACGCCATAAAAGGCGGAGAAATAAGAAAGCCGGAGTTCTTGAAAAAAGTTATCGGCAATAGCTTTGAAGACTTTATTGTAAAACCTGAAAACTATGACGCTTCAGGCAATGTTATAAAAAAAGGAGCTAAAAAATTAACAAATCCGCTTAATAACGACTATAAGTTTATTGAAAATAGTGAAATCGAAAACCATAGAAAAGAAATTATTGACTACGTACAATCAATAATCAAAGAAGCTGAAAATAAAAAGCAAAACGTAAACTTCGAATTGATGCAGAAAATGAACAAACGCAATCTTACAAAAGGCGGTCTATTTATGCTGCTTGCGATGAGCGTGTCTTCTTTATTCCTGTCAACAATTATCCCCAAAATTCAATACTATATAACATACCTCAGAACAGGTAAAAACTCCTTCCCCGGCACAGAAAATATGACACAAAATAAATAGTTATTGTTTTTTTAAACTTTGTAAATTTTTGTTACAAAACAATACTCATAAACTAAAGTTTAGGACCAAATTGCCCGATATACAACATGAAAGGTAAAAAGTCTTTTAACAGGGAAAGTAAAAGTAATAAATCAAAGATAAGGAGTCACAATGGTACAAGGTGTCGGCGGCAATAGTGGTTCAATAAGCGATATGGGGACATACCAACGTTATTATGCCCAGTATCAGGAATACATAAAAAACAACCCTGAATCCAGTGTAAATTTTGAAGGATGGCTGATTATGAAAGGGAAAATGGGCCATTTCATGGAAAAGACAGAAAATTATATTGAATCAGGCGGGCAAGAATACACTGACGGCGATGGCGTCAGCGGTAATACAGTAAGTGGCTCAAGACACGTAAGCAGTGCAACCGGAGGAATTTATCAGGCTGCTGATGAAGAAACATATTATCAATTCGACTGGGATACCGGAGAATACAGAGTTCTCAACGGGAATGAAGAAATAGCCGCTGCTTTAGGCGTTCCTGAAGGAACAAATATCGACATGATAAATTTCGGATTTTTTAGCGCCCAGATAACAGATATTACGTTTGGCGAGCTTGATGACGGTCAGGACAGCACATATTACAAATTAAACGGTAACTATGGAAATGTAACCATCACAGATCAGGAATTCGATATTCATTACATTTTAAATGCACTGTTAATGGATCCCAGCGACCCGCAGTATCAAATTGCCAAAAGTGTATTTGATGAACTGTGCGCTCACACAAACCAGTGGCTGCCGGATTCAGATCTCGAAATGCTGAACGATATTGCAGAAAAATACGGCACAAATTCTGCCGAGTACAAGGCAGTGCTGCAAGATGTGTTGTTAAGCAACCTCGATCAGGCTAATGAATGGGTTGAAGATCATACTCACGTCAGCAACAACAATACTTCTCTTGACGAACTAGGCTCTTCAAGCGGTACTGATGGCACGGGTTCATCTGATGACTCAGCCTCTGACGGTGATAATGTTGAATATGACAAATCAGCTGTTTTAAGCGGTTCCGGTCTTTCTGGCAGATACAATAATAATGAAATGTGGCATGGTGATTGGCATAAAAAAGATACTAATGCCAGCTATAATGACGGTATCAACGAAATGACAACTATTTTAAACAACCTGATAAATGCTTTAGCAATAGAGCTCGGCGACCAATATACAGATGAAATTGCAGCCAATGCACAACAGGCAATGAATGCCGTTTTAGGCGGATTTGTTATCACTGAAGATGAAAGTATAATTGATGATCAAAAAATTAAAAACAGTGAATACTGGGCAGGTACTGACAGAAAAGGGCCAAATGCAAGAAAATCCTGTGCTGTAGTCAGCGTTAAAGGTGTTATTGATAAATTCTTTGAAGTATTTGACAGCCTTTGCGGAAATAAAACAGAAGCCCAAAAGGCAGCAGAAGCGAAGGCCGAAGAAGAACAGGCCGCTAAAGAAGAAGCTGTATTCAAAGAACTGTATAACATGGATATGCACTCTGTAGCCAGCGAAGCAGACGCCGATGACGATGTGCAGGTTGTGAATGTGTCTTCAGCTTCTGAAATTCAAGCCAAAGCAGAATCTGAAATATTGCAGCCCTTGATAAACAAAATAAAATCAAAACTCTCCGGAAAAGGTCTATCTGATTCTGAAATCACAACGGCTCTGGAACAATGTGCTGAATATGCACTTTCCTATACAACAGAATGGGCAAGCACCAGCAACAACTATGTTTACACTATTGATGCAGACAAACTGATTGATAAATTTGAAGAAGCAGTAAAAGCAATAGTTAAAAACAGAGGCTATGACGTATAGTAAAAATACAACATTTGTATAATACAAATCCTTTCAAAGCGGTGTTATATTTAAATATATACCCCATTGAAAGGATTTTATACTATGTCTGATGCAATAAGTGCAATGAACTCACAAATGGCTTCTCAAACTGCAAGCATGCAAATGGCCTGCAAATCTTTGAGTATGCAAAAACAACAGGCTGCAATTGCGCTGCAGCTGCTTCAAGGAGCAATGGCCGTAGCACCTCAAGACCCGTCAACAATAACAGCAGCCCAGCTTCAATCCCCCATTGACATAAGAGTTTAGCATATTATTTTCATAATTTGTTCTATTTTAATCAATATCAATCGGTGAACGATTGATGGCATCCATTGCTGCACGCGCATTTTGAACAAGTTCATCAGATACATTGGGAATAACAGTGAGTTGTCTTAACACGTCAATTGTACGTTTAAAACAGCGTACAACATCTCCCTCGCCGGAGGGCACCTGCTCAACCAGTTCATCCCATTCTCCGCCGTTTACCCAGTACTCAATCAACGGCGAGTAGTATGAATTTATATACATCTCGGTTTCTATATCAAAGTCGCGCTGGAGTATAGTCAGCCTTCTTCTTATGTCTTTAATTTTATTTAGAGCCTTTCTTGTACCTTTGCTTATCGGTATTTCAGGATAAACATCGGCTCTTAAATCTTCGGTTGTTATTGCACAGATTACGGAAGCCAGCTCATCAACCTTAAGGGTGTCCAGCACCCCGCTAAATATTATTTCAGCAAGGAACAACTCGTTTTCAGCACGGATAGCCCCAATTGTTAACCCCTTTTCATTAGGATAGTTGTTCTCAAGATATCCAGCTTTTTCCAGTGCATAAGTGTGATTTAAAAATTTACGCCAGTAAATATCCTTTTCGTATTCAATTGTTTTTTCCAGCTTGTCCGCACGTTTTTGAAAACGGTCTAAAAGCTCTGTCTGTTTCATGTGTTTGCGATACAGCTTACAGGTGTCGCACTGATAGGTCTGAACAGTATGCAAAAGCTCTTTTGTCTTTGCTTCAAAATCTCTAAAATATTCAACACTTTCCGGTTTCTTTTTGTTCACCTGTTTACGCATAATCTTTACAGTTTTTCTCTGTTCAACATAGGTATTTCGCAGCTTATTATACACAAACATGTCTTTTGAACTGCGTCCGAACGGGCATTTAAACGCCTTAAAGTTTTCTATTTCGCCGTTGAGCTCCTGCTGCTGTTTTATTAAAGGAGTAAGCCTTGTTGTAGAAGAATAATAGCCGAAACTTTTTAAAATAAGCTCCTTTGCCTCATCGAGAGTAAATCTTTGCAAGAGGTTCACTACCATTGAATATGTAGGGGAGAATCTGCTTTCAAGAGGGTTTGCATCACTGGTGACAAGTTCCGCCACCTCTTCAGGCGACTGAAAAGCAGTGCCGATTATTGTTACATAGCCTATTTCATCCATTCCCCTGCGTCCGGCACGCCCGGACATCTGCAGAAATTCACTGGGTGTAAGCATTCTGTGTCCGGAATCCGTTCGTTTGGAAACCGCGCTTATAACAGTCGAACGGGCAGGCATATTGATACCGGCCGCAAGGGTTTCCGTTGCAAAAACAACTTTTATCAAACCTTTCTGAAATAACTTTTCCACAAGCACCTTCCACCCGGGCAAAAGTCCTGCATGGTGAGAGGCGACCCCGCAAAGTACATATTCAAGATGTTTGTTATTATATAGATATGGATTTTCTGCAAGATAATCGTCGACTATTTGTTTTATTTCTTTCTGTTCCTCGGGTGTGGTTAGACAGAGTCCGGCACATTTTTCCATCTGCTCATCACATTTTTTTCTTGAAAATGTGAAATATATAGCCGGCAGCATATTCTTTTTGTGCAATATAGAAACAACATCTTTAGCCACCTGTCTTTGAGGCATTTTTCCGCGTCTGCCGAAATACTTTGCCTTTGATTCGGGTTTGATTTTTTTGTTTAATTTCCCGTCAGGGGTAAGCAAAGGCAAAATGTCATTAGGTTTTGAAGAATCATAATAATAGTATCTCAAGGGCACAGGGCGAAAATCTGTATATACAAGCTCTGTTCTGGAATGCACCGTATTAATCCAGTCTGTAAGCTGCTGAGAATTTGCAACAGTAGCAGAAAGAGCTATAATCTGTACATTTGTAGGACAATAAATTATGCTTTCTTCCCACACTGTACCTCTTTGCTCATCGTTCATGTAATGAACTTCGTCCAGCACAACATATCGCACATCTTTTAAGTTGTCCGATACTGAGCCAAAGTTAGTGCCATAAAGCATATTTCTGAAAACTTCGGTCGTCATAACGACTATCTGTGCATCACGGTTTATGGAAGTATCGCCGGTTAAAAGCCCGACTTTATCAACGCCGTATTTTTCGGAAAAGTCACTGTATTTTTGATTCGACAAAGCTTTCAAAGGTGTTGTATAAAATATTCTGTGTCCTTCATTAAGAGCCTTGTGTATTGCCATCTGAGCAATACAGGTTTTGCCGGCACCTGTAGGGGCGCACACAACAACACTTTTGCCATTGTTTATATGAAACAGAGCTTCTTCTTGAAAATCATCAAGCTTAAAATCAAATTTGTATTCGGGCATATATCTTCCAACTTTTTAACTGTCTATATATAATATGTTCGAGAAAAATTCGTGATAAGGAGCCAAGCGACGTGAACGAATTTTTGGAGTGACACATTGAAAAGGTGAGCAGGTGCTGGCTGCGGTCAGCCGGCAGCAACTGCGACACTAGATTAGATATGCCACAGAAATAAGAGTTTTAAACTATTTTTGTGATTTATTAAGTGAGTTTATACCTTCTAAGATTTCATCGGCAACTTCATTAAATTCAGAACTTGCTTCTTTACATGAACTAGCAGAAGCATTTACAGATTTTTTAATACTTTCAACTTCACCAACCATTTTATTCACTTCTGTCATATTACCGCTGTTTGCAGCATTATATGCAATTACATATACAGTCTGAGCAAGATTTTCTATAGCCTTACATTTATCAACAGAAGTATCTTTGCCGTCTAATACAGCCAGACAGCTATTTTGGACACCATTAATTTTAGTCATTTCCTCACCATCAGCTGCATAAGTAGCTCCGTCAAGGATTTCATATACCGGCTGGTAATTCGATGTTTCAAGACTAATACAGCCGCTCGGATTCTGTGCCTTATGTAAAAATAAACCGGCACCAATAAGTCCTGCAATAACAATTACACCTATAACAGATAAAACAATTAATATATTTTTTTTCATAGTCAGCTCCCTTTTCAATTGATAGAAAAAATTATAGTTTTTTTAAATTGAATTGTCAATTTCAAATAGCCGTAAAGCCCTGATGATTTAAGACAAGTTTTTTATGTGCAAAATTCTTTGTGCATGGTAAAATTGGTATAAAATTAAAATAGACTTGAGGAATTTTTATATAATGATAGATTTACTTTTAAAGCTTTTGGGCGATCCTAACCAGAAAAAGGTTAAAAAGATGATGCCCATTGTTGAACATATTAACAAACTTGAGCCCGAAATGGAAAAACTCACAGACGAGGAACTAAGGGCAAAAACAGAAGAATTTAAAGAACATTTAAAAAACAGAGAATACTCTACTGACTTTAAAAAAGACAGAGAGCTGGAGAAAAAAGCACTCGATGAAATTTTACCGGAGGCATTCGCTGTTGTAAGAGAAGCCGGCAAACGTGTTTTAAACATGCGTCACTTTGACGTTCAGCTTATCGGCGGTATTTTCCTGCATAACGGTCATATTGCAGAGATGAGAACCGGTGAAGGTAAAACTCTTGTTGCCACACTTCCGGCTTACCTTAATGCACTCACTGGCAAAGGGGTACACGTTATCACGGTTAACGATTACCTTGCAAAACGTGACAGCGAGTGGATGGGCAAAATTTATAAATTCCTCGGTTTAAGCGTTGGTGTTATCCTGTCTAATCAAGGCAGAGACCCCAACGAATTTGAACGCAAAAGAGCTGCTTATGCCTGCGATATTACCTACGGAACAAACAATGAATTCGGGTTTGACTACCTGAGAGATAATATGGCCGGAAGCCTTGATATGCTTGTGCAGCGCCCTTACAACTACGCTATCATAGACGAAGTTGACTCCATCTTGATTGACGAAGCCAGAACCCCTCTCATCATTTCAGGCCGTCTGGAACAATCCGCACAATTATATCAAACAATGGCTAAAATAGCGCCTCAGCTTAAAAAAGACCTTGATTATGAGGTTGATGAAAAGAATAAAAACGTAATTCTCTCGGAAGAAGGTATTGATAAAGCAGAAGAGTTGCTGGGTATTGAAGATTTATTCGATGTTCACACACAGTATGCACACCACCTTTTGCAGGCGTTAAAGGCAAAAGAACTATATCAAAAAGATACTGATTACGTAATAAAAGACGGTGAAGTCGTTATTGTTGACGAGTTTACAGGCCGTTTGATGGAAGGCAGACGCTGGTCTGACGGCTTGCATCAGGCTGTAGAAGCAAAAGAAGGTGTTGAAATTCAAGATGAAACCCAAACTCTTGCAAGCATCACTTTCCAGAACCTTTTCAGACTTTATCCGAAACTGGCCGGTATGACAGGTACAGCAATGACAGAAGAGGCAGAGTTCGGCAAAATTTATAACCTTGAGGTAACAACAATTCCGACAAACAAACCGGATATCAGAATAAATCTGCCGGATGTTGTTTATAAAACTCAAAAACAAAAGTATATTGCGGTTGTAGAAGAAATTCTTCAAATGCACAAACTGGGAAGACCGGTACTTGTCGGTACAATCAGTATTGATAAGTCCGAATATCTTTCTGCACTTTTAAAGGCCAAAAATATTCCGCATAATGTTTTAAACGCAAAACACCACGAAAAAGAAGCTTACATTATTGCACAGGCAGGACGTTACGGTGCGGTAACAATTGCAACAAACATGGCAGGTAGAGGTACAGATATTCTCTTAGGCGGCAACCCCGAGTATCTCGCTAAAGAAGAACTCGATAAAAAAGGAATTACGCCGGATCATCCTGATTACGCACAACTAAGAGATTACGCTTTAAAAGCAGCTAAAACAATTACAGAAGCCGAACACGAAAAAGTTGTTAAAGCAGGCGGCTTGCACGTAATAGGTACAGAAAGACACGAATCAAGACGTATCGATAACCAGTTAAGAGGCCGTGCCGCAAGACAGGGCGACCCCGGTTCAACAAGATTCTTCCTCTCGCTTGAAGACGACCTGATGAGAATATTCGGCGGCCAGCACATCATCAACCTTATGAACACGCTTAAAGTTGAAGAAGATATGGCTATTGAATCAGGCTTGATTACAAGACAGATTGAAGCTTCACAGAGAAAAGTGGAAACCTACCACTTTGACATAAGAAAAAGCGTACTTGAATACGACGACGTTATGAATATCCAGAGGGAAAAATTCTACCAGCAAAGACGCCGAGTACTCAAAGGTGAAGACCTTACTGCCGATATTTATTATATGATTGAGTGCGAAATCGACAGAATCATAAAAAGCTATATCTCTCCGGGACAAAACCCGCAGGAATACATTTACGACGATATGCTCAGCATGGTAAAAGAAATTCACTCGCTTATACCGCAGCTTAACTATCTTGAAGTAAAAGATTTTCAGGGCTTGAGCTATGAGTCTATTTTTGAAAAGCTCAAAAAACTGGCTATTGACGCATACAGAGAACATGAAGAAGATACAATAAGATTCTATAACGATATTCAGGAACAGTACGAGGCTGTCTTTGAACCGGAAGAACCGTTCTCTGAAAACAATGTTATGAGGCATATAGAAAAAGATATACTTCTAAGAGTTGTTGATAACAAATGGATTGACCACCTTCATAATATCGATATGCTCCGTGACGGTATCGGCTTGAGGGCATACGGTCAAAAAGACCCTCTTATTGAATATAAAAGAGAAGCCTATGACCTGTTTAACAATATGATGCACGATATTCAATCTGAAACTGTTAAATACCTTTACAGAACAAGATTCGGAGTGCAGATTGTAAACAGACGCGACGATGACGTGATAGAAACACAGCTTTCTCAGGCCGCACAAACATTTCAGGGGCCAAAAGAAGATGATGAAGATATCCCGACTGGCCCTATACAGCATGGACAAAAAATAGGCAGAAATGACCCGTGTCCATGCGGAAGCGGTAAGAAATACAAAAATTGCTGCGGAAAAGACGCGTAATACAAAATACATAAAATAAATCATTGACCTTGTTTCAAAAAAGTTTTATTATAATATCTACCGTTTAAGGAAAGCAGGGTGAAATTCCCTCACTGGTCCGCAGCCGTTATAGTCGGAATGCTTATCCGGTATGTATTACTTCGAGACAAGGAGATTTTTTTATGGAATTGAAAAAATTGGATGCTGACCGTGCAAACGGCGCTTTAAAGCTTGCGCAAAAGACAGAACCCGCAGCAACAAATCCCTATGTAACAAAAACAGCCGAAATTAAAGACTTTATCACCGACAAAAACGTTAAACTTGTGGATGATTACTTAAAAAAACTCGACTGGCAGGTCAAAGAAAACTCGAATATGACCTATTCCATTCAGGGTCTTAACAACTACATTTCTTCCGCCATAAGCAAAAACTACTGGCTTAATAAGATTTATACACCACAAATAAAACAGGCACACGAAAACGGTGATATTCATATACACGATTTGAATATAATCTCCACCTACTGCGTGGGCTGGGATTTAAAAGACCTTTTGATGGAAGGTTTTACCGGCGTGGACGGCAAAGTTAAATGCGCTCCGCCAAAACATTTCAGAACGGCACTCGGACAGATAGTTAACTTTTTATACACAATGCAGGGCGAAGCCGCAGGTGCTCAGGCTTTTTCTAACTTCGACACACTGCTTGCCCCGTTTGTAAGATACGATAATCTCGACTATGCGCAGGTAAAACAGGCAATGCAGGAGTTTGTGTTTAATCTTAATGTGCCGACACGTACAGGATTTCAGACTCCGTTTACCAATATCACAATGGATATGACTGTTCCTTCTTATTATGCCGAGGCACCCGTTATTATTGGCGGAGAGCTTATGGAAGAAACTTATAAAGAGTTCCAAAAAGAGATGAACCTTATTAACAAAGCCTATTTTGAGGTGATGATGCAGGGCGATTACACGGGTAAAGTCTTTACCTTCCCGATTCCGACTTACAACATCACAAAAGATTTTGACTGGGAAAACCCTGAACTTGAAGGCTTATGGGAAATGACGGCAAAATACGGTATTCCCTATTTTTCAAACTTTGTAAATTCCGATATGAAACCTGAAGACGCACGCTCGATGTGCTGCCGTTTGAGAATAGATAACAGAGAACTCGAATACAGAGGCGGCGGACTGTTCGGCTCAAATCCGCTGACGGGTTCTGTCGGAGTTGTTACGATAAATCTGCCCAGAATCGGCTATCTTGCAAACAATGAAGCGGAATTTTTCCAAATGCTGTGCCGCAATATGGAGCTTGCAAGAGAAAGTCTTGAAATAAAAAGAGAAGTTATAGAAGAATATACGGACAAAAACCTCTACCCGTACACAAAATTCTACCTCAGAGATATCAAAGCCCGCTTTGGAGTTTACTGGAAAAATCACTTTTCAACAATCGGACTTGTCGGTATGAACGAGGCCTGCGAAAACCTTCTGGGCAAAAACATCGGAACAAAAGAAGGCAAGGAGTTTGCGCTTAAGGTAATGGATTACATGCGAAACATGATATCCAACTTCCAAAAAGAAACTGGACACAACTACAATCTTGAAGCAACTCCCGCCGAAGGTACAACATACCGTCTGGCAAGATTGGACAAACAAAAATTTGACGCAATCAAATGCGCAAACGAGCACGAGTATAAATCCGGCGCAAAACCATTCTACACAAACTCAACCCAATTGCCGGTAAATTATACGGACGACATATTTGAGCTTTTGGACAATCAGGATGACCTGCAAACCAGATACACAGGCGGTACTGTCGTACACATCTTTGCGGGAGAAAGGGTTTACGATACAAATGTTGTTAAAAACCTTGTCAAAAAAGTTTGTGAAAACTACAAACTCCCGTATTTTACCTTCTCACCGACTTTCAGCGTATGCCCGACACACGGATACGTTGCAGGAGAACATTTTACCTGCCCTGATTGCGGTGAAAGCTGCGAGGTCTTTTCACGTGTTGTGGGGTACATAAGCCCCGTGAACCAGTGGAATGAAGGTAAGGCTGAAGAATTTAAACTCAGAAAAACCTTTGATATAGAAAACAAAACCTGCGCTTGCGGAGAGTAAAATGCAGATAGCAGGATTGCAAAAATCTTCACTCGTGGATTACCCGTCTAAAATTGCGGCTGTAGTATTTACACTCGGCTGCAATTTCAGATGCCCGTATTGCCACAATCCGAACATATTAACAGCGGTTTCGACAAACAAATTGTTTGACGAAGCTGCTGTTTTTGATTTTTTAAAAACAAGGAAGGGCAAAATTGATGCTGTGGTGGTTTCAGGCGGAGAACCTACACTACAAAAAGACCTTGGAGATTTTTTCAAAAAGCTTAAAGAACTCGGTTTTCTGACAAAACTCGATACAAACGGTTCTTCTCCAAAAATACTTGAATATCTTATAAAAGAAGAATTGTTGAATTATGTTGCAATGGACATAAAAGCCCCGATTGAAAAATACAAAGAAATTGCCCGCGTTAATATTGATACAAACAATATCTTAAAAAGTATTGGAATTTTAAAAAACTCAAAAATAGGTTATGAATTCAGAACAACTACCGTAAAATCTCAATTAAGTTTTGAAGATTTTGAAAATATTGGCAAAATGCTCTGCTGTACCGAAAATTATTATCTGCAGAAATTTAAACCGGATATAACCTTAAATCCCGATTTTGCAAAGGAAAAAACATACTCTGATGAAGAGTTTTTAAAAATAAAAACAATGCTTTTAAAATACATAAAAAATGTTTATATCCGCTAAAATTTATCTGATTCTTTTTATCAGCCCGCGAAATATCTTCTCAAATCTTTCTCTTATCTTTAAATCGATTGCAACAATAAAATAAAACGGAGATGACTTTAGCTCTGACAATGTATCATATAATTTGCGGTATTTTAAATTGTTTTCCCAGCAGTATTGCGCCAGATAATTGTATTTGCTAAAAAAATAGGCCCTGTTTCGTTCCTGAATCAGGCCGGCATATTCCAAGTTAGAACTTGTTTTTGAATAATTATGATAAATAGAAACATCATTACAAATATAGTTATTGTACCCGGCCAGTATTGAACGAAAGCTGTAATCATTATCTTCAAACCACGCCGGAGTAAAATTCTCATCCATCAAACCTACCCTATCTACAAAATCCCGTTTAAACAACACACAACAAAACAAAGCATCCACCACCTTGTAATAATCACGGTTTGACAGTTCTGCGCAACCCTGTTTAAAATTCAAGACGGGCAACTTTCCAATATTTTTAAGCTGTTCAGCCCCCTCCTTACGCCAAATCCCTTGCAAGACAAGGACTTTGACACCATATCCAAATATTTTTTAACGCAACACTGCTTTGGAGTATAAACATAAGGCGAAATCAAACCTGCGTCAGGAAGTTTTTCAAATAAATCCACAATCCGAGAAAGCCACTGCGGTTCAAGGTATATATCATTGTTCAACAGGCCTATATATTCGCCTCGGGCAAGTTTTATCCCCTGATTATTGCCTTTTGAATACCCGAGATTTTCCTTATTGTATATGACCTTTACATTGCTCTTTTCTCTTTCAAGTTTTTGCAAAAACTCAACAGTACCGTCAGTAGAAGCATTATCCACGATAATAAGTTCAAATAGCGAATCGTCGGTATTTTCATACAAAGAATCTATATAGGGTTTTGTTGCCTTATTCAATTGATTATAAGTCAACGTAATTAAAGAAACCAGCGGTTTATCCATCTTTGCTCTACCTCAACAAAATTTCCTTTAATTTCATTCTTATATTGTGTCTTAAAGTTTTAACAGGAATATATTTGGTCAAAATTTCAGCAACACGGTTTTTTTTACACATATCAGACACATACTTTTCATCAGAAAAGACTATAGGCCTATATCCGCAGGAGAGCAAATCCCCCATTGCTTTGTTCATTAATGAAAGGTTGTCCCTGTTCATGGAAACAGCAGCACTGTTTGTACCGAGTTTTACAGCATACTTGTTTAAAGAGCCCCATAACTCCATATTTTTCAATGGATGAGGAGCAACATAAGTAGGAATTCCATATCCCATTTTTAATTTAGCAGACAGACACATATCCTCTGCTACATATTTATAGGCCTGAAATTTCTCAGTATCTTCAAACATATATTCAAGCCACTCCCTTTTTACAAACCATGAATGTCCGACAAAATCCACCCTCATAGCCTTCTTATTAGGTGCACTCCAGCCTATTCTTATATAGTTTTTGAAAGGATAATCACTCGGCTGCTTCATCAAAATCCCTATAGTGCCGTAAACTCCCTCGTGCTGCTGCATATTGTAATGACAATTTTCAAGCCAGCATGCGCCGGGGATTGTGTCATCATCGAAGATACAAACGTATTTTGACTTTGATTTTCTTGCAAAATCAAATCTTCCCCACACACCTGCATTAGTTTTTGCTGTTTTTACACGGTCAAATTGTCTATAAAGTTCCTCAGGAATAACAGCAGGTTCTCCGGATTCCGGAACATCTTGAAACAAAATAATTTCAGCCGGTTTAAGTGTCTGGTTATTAATTGCTTCCAGCTGCAAAGCCAGATTCTCCGGCCTTTTGTAAAGAGTCAGAACAACACTCACATCAAAGTCGGTAGTTTTGGGGTTTTGCATTACACAGTTTCTTCTGGCATATTTAGTATCAGGATTTTCATAAGGTCTTGTTTGTTTTTTGTGTATATATTTATCAAGAGAAGATCCGAAATCTATATAACAGTTGTCTGGATTGTTTTTGTATAATTCATAAATTATAGGCTCGGACATAGGGCCGGCACAAACTACATACAACAAATTGTTTTTATGTCCGAAATCTTTTTTTATTTGCTCTATAAGCGTGGCAGCGTCACGTTTCCAGAATTCAAAACAATCATTTGACACGCTGTAATACTTTAACACATTCAGATTCGCAATTTGTGAATCTTTTCCTCTGAAATTTCCGATTACAACAGCATCTCTTTTTAACTTTTCAAATTTTTCTATAAAAACAGTGTAATTTTTATTAACAAAAAGGTTTGCAAAAGTTCTGTTTTTACTTTTTATTCTGGTGCTGTACCAGTAATATGCGCTTCTGTCACAACAGGGACAGGAGATTCCGTATATAAAATTTTCATCTTCAACATTCAGCGTATTTAAAAGTGCCCTGCCAAGCTCAGACACAAAATCCGGCGACACCCAGCCCTCCTGAGCTTTTACACTGCGGCCCGTCATAACAGCTCTTTCACCGTCGCCGTACCTTAGCAGCACAAAATTTTCATTATTCTCTATTTTTTCCCATACTCGAAAAAATTCATCGTCAAGATAAATATTGGTCATAAAAAACTCGCACTCTTTTTATATAATTTCATGTATTTAAACATGGAAAATTGGAAGTGTCAATTCGTGTAATGTTATGCTATTTTCAACAAAACTAAATATATGGAAGATATTAAAAAGCTTTTCGGAAAAAGATTAAAAACCCTAAGAGAAGGAAAACGGCTCACGCAAGAAAAATTTGCTGAAAAAATAGACATCAGCAGCAGAGCCCTTTCCGCGATTGAATGCGGGAAAAATTTTGTTTCTGCCGAAACTATAACAAAAATATGTCTGGCGCTGGAAGTTGCCCCCAAACAGTTATTTGACTTTGATTTTAAATATAAATCTACTCAAGATGCCAAAAAACATTTAATTGAACTAATAAATGGAAACGAAGAACATATACTAAAAATTTATGAAATTATTGAAGCATATTTGAAATAAATTTATTTTTTGTACATCGCATGATTTAGTGTTTAATTAATCCTGCTGTCTTTAAAATCGTTTCGAGACTCTGTTTAAAGAGTATATTATTTAACATTAACTAATCCTCACCTCAAACTCGCGAACCCGCTTCGCTCAGACAAATTAAATCTACATAATTTGTTCGAGAAAAATTCGTGATAAGG
>CALVAT010000010.1 GCA_944325565.1 Candidatus Gastranaerophilales bacterium | reverse complement strand
ATGATGACAAAATATAAAAATGAATACAAAAAGTATTTTAAAAGACCTGCTCAGGGAGAAAAAATTGTTCTAAAGCCTAGAAAGCCCCAGGAGCTTACGTCAGAACAAACAGAATACTTTAAACAAAAATATCAGCAGCTTGTGTTGAAGAATATGTTATTTACTCAGGAATAAGATAAAACTGACACAGCTTTTTATATTGATAAATTTTTGCTGTCACTTTAAACAAAACCAAAATCATCCATAATGCTTTTTACTATCTCATGTATAGATAATGATGGATTTTCATTATAATAGCGAACAAAACTATTTTGCCTAAATCCGTTTTCTTCATTATCTTTTTGTATAATTTCTGCTCTTTTGACAGCACACATAATATTTTGAACAGTCAATGGCTGTAAAATATTTTTAAAGTTTCTTTCCTCTTTAAATTCATCTAAATTTTGAAATGAGGTACCAAAGTTATTATTTATTGCCCTTAAGTAATCCTCTGGTCTTACTACAGGGGCTGTAAAATTTGTAACGTGGAGCAACATCCATAATTCAAATGATATATTACAATATCCCAAAGTAAATGTTATTCTTGGTTCTCCTATTCGTGGTCTTAACTCGCTAACTAACCTTATAAAATCTTGTTCTTTGTCAGGAGTTTCTCTATCAGCTAAAAAATAACATTTATCATTTGTTAAGGAAGTTATACGTAACCGTGTTTTTTTCGGACTTCTGCCAATATAAGGAATAGCAACTTCGCATCTCAGGTTCTTACAATTAGTATTGGAATTTATTAAGTCTCGCATCCATTCCAAATACCATTTTTCTGTATAACCTTCTACTCCAAAGGTATATTTTTGTGTTATAGGTCTATTTGGCATTTTTGGTAATTTCCAATTTGAGCTTAGAATTGTTAATCATTTTTTCAAAAAAGTTTGTAAAATCTATATTACGTATTGCTCCGTATCTGCTTACAAAATAATTTTTCATATAGTCAGTAGTTTTTACCGAACATTTTCCAGAAGTAGGAAAATCAGCCAATGTGTACAATTCACTATACTGACTATCACTTCTGTCAACAAATTTTATTTCATCACGTCTGAATAAATCTTTATTTAAAAATATAGGATTGTGTGTATTAAATATAAGCTGTGCATTATTTTTATTAATATCCGGATTATGGAATAAATTAATAATACTCATAACAACCATCGGGTGTAGCGAAGAATCGAATTCATCTGCAACCATAACAGTACCATTTATAAATGTGTACAATAATGGCAGAAGTAAATGAACCAGACGAATCGTTCCGTATGATTCTACAAGTTCTGCTGGAATTATCGTATTGTTAAATAACGAACATAATTGAGAGTCTGCATTTTCATCCCTTCTTAAAAAGCAGAGTTTATTTGAATTTAGTCCTATTTCATTTATAAAATTTTGCATATATTCGGGCAGTATCAATAAATTATTCATATTGTTGCCCCAATTCATAGATGAACGATATGCCTCGGAATGAAATAATATCAACAATTTATTTTTCATCCAATTCGTAAATATATCCACTAATTTTGGAGAAAATATTGTTTTAAAACCATTTGTTAAAAACAATTCATCCTCTTTTAATGTTTTTTGGACCATATTCATGCCATTGGAAATATTTTCCATTACCACATATTCTTTGTATTTTTGATATTGCTGTATACCGGGAAATTTTACAGTTTGTTTTCGGTGAAACATTAAACCCGTGTTTATACGTAATTCTTCTTCTAAAATTTTATGTTGATATTTTTTATCAATAAAATTTCCTAAATCAACTTTCAAACCATATTCAAAAAGAACACCGCAAGAAATAAATTTGATAAAGAACTTAACCGGTTTGTTTTTTTGTTTATTATTCGGAATTAAATCAAGTTGATAACCTGCCTTATTGGGAGTTGTAGCCCAGTTTGTCACCTGACAATTTCTTATATGACCTCTCTCAACAATCAATCGAAAAGTATCTAGTGCCTCTATTATATTAGATTTTCCAGCAGCATTAGGTCCATAAATTACGGAAGAACATAATGCATTATATTGTTTGTTTTCTATTGATTCTTTTAATATACTGTAATATAGATCTTTTTTAGCTTTATCTGCTTCCATTGAAAAAACAAATTCATCTTTAAAAGATCTGTAATTTTGAGCTTTAAATTCTAATAACATCTCAACCTTTTATCAAATTAAGTTAATTTAAAATTTTGCATGAATTTTGCAAAATACAATTTAAGTATATCAGTAATATTTATAAAATCAAAACTTAATTATCCTCTGTATGATTCGGTATTAGAAGTAGCTCAAATAATAAGCTCTTTCTATTATTTTTTAGCATAATTAGCTTCTATTTCTTTTACTCTGTTTAAAATCTTATCTTTATATTTGAATAAATCATTTACTGAGTTTATTAATATTTTTTCTTCAGAATTTCGTTTTTCTTTATTATCATTTGAGGATAAAAATACAATATATTTGTTTGACTTGTTCAAATACAACCTGCAAACAGTTTTTAATATATTGTTGTCAATAATTATATTAAAATAACTTGCATTATCTCTATAGTTAATTCGATTTATATCAAAATTTCCTTCCAATATAGATTTTACAATAGCATAGCCTTCAATTTCCTGAGATGTAGTTATGATTTCTTTCTTGTTATCTTTTTCTTCTTGTTTTGAGGCTAAGCTGAAATCTAAAGATGTTTTCATTACTTTAGACATAAATAGATTAAATGCTTCAATAGTCGTTTTTCTGTGTTTTTCAACAACTTTTGCGGTTTTTACCCCATCATAAATTTCTGACTTATCCAACAAGTATCTTATAAAATCATCGGAGGGGTTACGATATTCATTTTCAATAACTTCTTCAAATTGCCTGATGTATCTTAAATCTCCTGCATTAGAATAGGCTTTTTCAATATCAAAATTTTCCTTGCAAAATTCAGAAAGAGTTTCAACTTGATTCTCTTTAAATTCCAACAAATTAAAAGTAAAAAATGGTTCTTTATCCAATATATTAGGCTCTTCTATATCAGAGAAAAATTTATAAACAATACCATTAGTCAAAATAATAAACTTAGCTTTTGAAGCAGTAAAATATTTAAATAGCTGATTAGCATGTTTTTTTACATCTAACTTATCATTATCAACTTTTTTGCATTCAAGCAAAATTATCGGTTTACCATCTTTAATAATTGCATAATCAACTTTTTCATCTTTTTTTAAACGACTATCAGGAATAAATTCAGGAACAACCTCTAACGGGTTAAAAACATCATATCCAAGTGTACTAAGAAACGGCATTATTAAAGCATTTTTTGTTGCTTCTTCTGTCTGCAAATTGTCTTTTAAGCTAATAACACGCTCTTTTAATTGATTTAATTTTTCAATAAATTCCATCTTATCCCTCACAACAAAACTATACTCAACTATTAAACCTTATTAATATAACCTAAATATTACACAAATGTAAATAGAATTTACAGGGTATTACAGAAAAACTTAATAAAATATAGGTATTAGATTAAGTTTTCTACAATAAGAATTTATAAAACAGAGAAAAAAAGAGCCAGTATATTACTAGGCTCTTAAGATTTAATTTCTACTTTATATTTTAATCCAAGTAGAATGCAGTAATAACTTTGTGAGATTCTTCCGCATATTCAATAGCTTTGTGCAAAGTATTAGATGTATGCGACAAGAAACAAATCAACTGCTGGCAGTCGTCAATGATTTCTCTGTTACAGATACGGCTGGCATCAGCGAGAGTCATCATTGCTCTATCGGCATGCTCAATGATGTTAGGAACACCGATAAGCTGATCCTGTACGTCAGACGGCTGCTGACCGATAGTCTGCGGCAAAATAACCTTTAATTTTTCGGGATTTGATTTCATAGCACCGCGGATGGTTGCAGCGTTTGTACCCGAAGAACCGCCCGATGTAATAATAGTGTTGCCCTGCATAACCAGCGCATAAGATAAAGTTTCTATAATCTGCTGGTGTGTAATGGGCAGATTACGGCTGCCGATAATCGCTATTCTTTTTGTAGATTGCTGCAATGTCGCAAGCTCCATAGCAAGCTGATCAACAGTATCAGAATCTTCTGACACAGTGTCCAGATCATCTGTCGGAACCATAATCATCGGTTGGTCTTGTTTTTCTTGGTTTTCATCTGACATCTTATTTTTCCTAAATATATTATTTTACTAAAAATTTTTTTTTGATTATCATAATAATATCATAAATTATGAAAATTAAAAGTATTATAACAAAATTAAGCTGAAACATCAACTTACCCGCACAAAAATCAGTCGGCGGAAAATAACACGGGGCGCAGCGCAAATTGTTTAGAGTATCAGGGGGAGAATTGGAAGAACTACTCAAAGGTCTTAATGACGAACAAAGAGAAGCCGTTGTTGAAAAAGAAGGGGCATTGCTTGTACTGGCAGGTGCAGGCAGCGGAAAAACAAAGGTTTTGACAACACGTATAGTTAATCTTGTTAAATCCGGCGTTAATCCCTATAAAATCCTTGCCGTAACTTTTACAAACAAAGCAGCGAGAGAAATGCGCGAGCGTCTTTCTAAAATGATAGGCGAAGAAGTAGTAAAAAAAATGTGGGTAGGTACCTTCCACAACATCTGCGGCAGGATACTCAGATTCGACATAGAAAACTACAAAAGCCCCGACGGCAGAAAATGGGACAACAACTATGTTATCTATGACGAAACTGACACCAACACAATCATAAAAAATGCAATAAAAAAATTAAATATTGACGAAAAGACTTTTGCCCCAAAGCTGGTTAAAGCTGCAATAAGCAACGCAAAAAGCAAAATGCAAGATGCCTACACTTTTGCAACAAGGGCCAGAGATTACAGAAGCCAGAAGATTTCAGAGATTTATTATGAATATGAAAAACAGCTTCTGGCCAATAATGCCATAGACTTTGATGACATGCTGCTTTTGACTGTTAATCTGCTTTCCACAAACGAAGAAGTCAGAAACAAATACCACGAAAGATTCTCCCACATTCTCGTAGACGAGTTTCAAGACACCAACATAAGCCAGTATATGCTTATACGCCATCTGTATTCAAACGGCAAAACAGATGAAGAATTAAAAGGCCGCAGTCTTTGTGTTGTAGGTGATGTTGACCAGTCTATTTACAGCTGGCGCGGTGCGGACTACAAAATCATTCTCAACTTCCAGACGGATTACAAAAATGCAAAACTCATTAAACTGGAAAAAAACTACCGCTCAGTTGGCACAATCCTTGATGCAGCCAACGCAATCATTGTCAACAACACAGAACGTCTGAGCAAAAACCTGTACTCAACAAAGGGTCAGGGTGAAAAAATCGATATCTACGAGGCGCAGGACGAATCCGGCGAAGCCTATTACATAGCAAACAAAATACGCAGCAACGTACGCAATCTCAACGACTGCGCCGTATTATACCGAACAAACTCACAATCGCGTGCAATAGAAGAAGCGCTCATATCACAGGGCATTTCTTACCGTATGGTAGGCGGCTTAAAGTTCTATGACCGTAAGGAAATTAAAGACCTGATTGCGTATTTAAAACTTATTTATAACAGGCAGGATTCACAAAGTTTAAAAAGAATTATCAATGTCCCGAAACGTTCCATCGGTGATACAACCGTTAAAAAATTGCAGGATATTGCAACACAGATGGATTATTCCATATATGAGGTTATTCAAAACATTGATGAATACGAAGATTTTTCTTCTGGTGTAAAATCCAAGCTCAAAAACTTTATTGAGCTTATTGACAAATTGGACAAAAACAGAACATCACTTTCATTGCCTGAGTTTATTGCATTTATTATTGAAGAAACCGGCTATCTTGCAGAGTTAAAGCAGGAGGATACAGAGGAATCTCAATCACGCATAGAAAACCTGCAGGAGCTAGTTAACGTAGCGCGTGATTTTTCACCGGAAGATGAAACCAATATACTGGGCGAATTCCTTGCCCAGGTGGCACTGGTCAGCGACCTTGACGAAACTCCTGATTCTGACAACGCCGTTACTCTGATGACCCTGCATGCGGCAAAAGGTCTTGAGTTTGACACGGTATTTCTTGCAGGGCTTGAGGAAGGAATCTTCCCGCACAGCCGTTCTTTAAACAACAACACAGAAATGGAAGAAGAACGACGCCTTATGTATGTAGGGGTTACACGTGCAAAACAAAAGCTCTTTATCACCTATGCCAAAAGACGCCAGATGTGGGGAGAAACAAGATACTACACCCCGAGCCGCTTCTTAGAAGAAATTCCGTACAATCTTACTGAAAGAAACACCTCTGATGAAAACAGCTACTCATCAAGCGGAAGGGGAACCTTTAATCAGGCTGTCAACAAGCTTAAATCACAGGCGCGTTCTGATTCTTCGGGATATGTAGAAAAGACAACAAGCTTCGGCAAAGGGTTTATTGCCCCGTCAGCAGGCTTTAGCAATACTCAGAGCATCAGCAAAGTTGTTAAGAAAAAGCCTGTTTATAATGGAGAAAACAGCAGTAGTAACTCTTACAAACCATTATATGCGCCGAAACAAAACAATTTTGTAAAACGAGAAGCTTATGTTGTTAAAAATGAACAGAACAAGGCCAAAGATGAAGAAAGAGTCAAAAAGATTCTTGAGGACAACCCGATAAAAAGAATGCTTGAAGAAAAGAAAGCCAAAGAAGCCGCGCAGGCTGCAGCACAGGCAGAAACTACCTCGGGATTTAAACAGGGTGACAGAGTGTTCCATGAAAAATTTGGAATCGGTCATATTGAGGAAATAAAACAGATAGGTTCGTCATCAATGTATGTCATTGACTTTGGCAAATACGGCAAAAAGGCTGTTGATGCTTTGTATGCAAATTTAAAGAAGTTTTAGAACACAGTTTTTCATAAAACACATAAAAAGAAAGACTCCATAATTCAATAATGGAGTCCTTCTTTTTATGCAGGTTAATAGTTGTTTAAGAGAAGAAGTGTCCTCTCTTAGAATCCAGCGTAATTTTATCAAAAGAATACAATCTAGCAGGTCTTTTAGAGCCTGATTTTGTGTATTCATCGAGTTCTTTTAAAATCGAAAGTGACAAAAATTTCTTTCTAAAATTACGTTTATCCAGCTTTTTCATAAGAATCATCTCATAGGCCTTTTGCAGCTCTGTCAGGGTGAATTTCTGAGGCAAAAGCTGGAACGCAATCGGGCAAAACTCGAGTCGTTCTCTTGTCCTTTTCAATGAATATTCAATAATTTCTTTGTGGTCAAAAGCCAGTGCAGGCAAGCTGTTTACAGGATGCCATTTTACTTCTGTAATTTCAGTGTTTTCTTCAAAAGAGAGAACAATGTCATCCGAACGGATAAGTGCGAAATATGCACAGGTAATAACACGTGCGGCAGGGTGACGCAGCGGATCACCAAAAGTATAAAGCTGCTCCAGATAGATATTTTGAACGTTAGTTTTTTCTTTCAATATACGCAAAGCCGCTTCATCAATCGTTTCAGAGATACGAATATAACCGCCCGGCAATGCCCATTTACCTTTAAACGGTTCGTTCGCACGTCTTACCAGCAATACCTTAAGTTTCTCATCTTTAATCGTAAAAATAACTACGTCGGTAGTGACCTCGTGTGTTTTCGTTTCTTTAAACATACGTCCTCAGCTCGTTTATAACCATATTAATATTTTAAAATAAAAAAAAGCATTTTGTAATTTTTTGATAAAACTTTACAAAATGCTTTTTTCAGTAGGTTTTGTTTTTAAATAGCACCGGATAAGGTAACTATCGGCAGACTGTCAAGGGTAGTTTTCCTCAAGACATTAGCCTCTTTGTCAATGGTCAATGGACCTTTGTAAACTCCGTTTTGTTTGTATTTCAAAATTGCCGGATCAGGGTTGATTTTTTGAGAATTATACTCGTTCATAATACCGCTGATAAAGCGTTTTGTTTCAGCAAAAGGAGGAACACCTTTGTATTTGCTTACATTACCGGGGCCGGCATTGTAAGCAGCAAGAGCGAGCTCCATAGAGCCGAATTTCTGATACATCATCTTGTAATACATTAAACCGCCGCGAATGTTGTCGCTCAATTGATACGGGTCATACCCGAGCTTTCTGGCTGTAGAAGGCATTAATTGGAAAACGCCGACAGCGCCGAAAGAGCTTCTTTTTTCGTGAACAAATCCTGATTCCATTTTAGCGATACTTAATCCAATAGCAGGATCTACACCCATCTCCAAAGAATGTTTAACAATGTAATCTTTGACTGTGGCTTTTGATGTCGCTGCTTGTGAGTATTGTGGATTTGCTAAAATGCAGGAGATGAGTAGTAAGGTTAGTGTTAGTAACTTTCTAATCAAATTGTAATCCTCTGTTTTGTAAATCGAAACGGGGTAAAAGCTTTTTGCCAGATTCTGATTTCGTTTTCGGCTGTTAATAAGACAACCATCCTCCAAAATTCAGTGTTGTTAAGCGGAGTGCTAAATCTGTTCTGACGTAATTACTCCAGATTATTTTTTTCAACTGTTGTAACTACCTTCGCAGCCCCCTCGGGAGCCCCCCGGAAAACAAGTTTTTTAAATCTGATTGCTTAGACATTCACAAGAGATTAAATAACCTGTTTCCTGTTTATATTACTTCATAAAGATAAAAAGTCAAGTCCTGTGTGCTTTTACCCCCTGTATTGCAAGTTATTGCTGCTTTTTAAAGACATTGTTATTCTGTAATAAATTATAAAAATTTTAAATTAGATGACTGAACATAGGTTTGTGTTAATATAGAGATGAGGGAGATTTGAATGCCAAGAAAAAAATGTATAGAAATTGTCCTTGATGTAGAAACAACGGGATTGGATTATAAAAAAGAGAGAATGATAGAATTTGCCGCTGTAAGATTAGAAAACGGCGTAATAAAAGACAGCTATGAAACTCTAATCAATCCGCAGCAGCATATAAGAAAATCAAGTATGGCTGTTCACGGCATAACAGAAGAAATGGTTGCTGACCAACCGACAGAAGAAGAAGTCATGCCAAAAATCCTTGAATTTATAGGGGATTATCCTATAGTAGCCCATAACGCTATATTTGATTACAATTTCATAAATGAAGCTTCTAAAAGACTTTACGGAAAACCAATAGAAAACCAGCGAATCGACTCTCAATTTTTGTTCAAAGAAGTATATCCGGAATTTGAATCACACGGACTGGAAAATCTTATGAACAAATTCGGGGTTGAGTTTGATACAAGGCATAGAGCAATGGCTGATACAGTAGGACTTGCAAAAGCATATCCCAAGCTTAAAAAACTCTATGAGAAAAAATACGACTGGCAGATGAAACAGATTGATAATATAGAATATCTGTTTGAAAGATATTTAAGAATACAACAGGCTGTTCAGACAATGCAATCCGAACTTCAGGATTTAAAATCAATATTTAAGCTTTATTTTGACGAAGGCGGAAAGCCGGTAGAATCAATGACAGGAGAAACTCTTGTTTATCAGTCCAAACAGTCTTATTCTTACGATTTTGTTCAAATAAAAGATATATTAGACGATATCGGGGCTCTTCCCAAAGCAGTAAAACTAAATAACGGTTTTGTAGACAGGCTTGTTAACGGTCACAGCCTTGATGAAGAAACAAGAGAAAAAATCAAAGCAGCAAGGTTTGATTTTTCTGAAACAAGAAATATTCAAATACTAAAGTCAGAAAAGCATAACTAATTATTAAACAATAAAAAGACCTGAACGATTGTTCAGGTTTTATTAAATGTCTAGTTTTGCCGTATCAGTTTTTAATTCTTTTTTGAATCCGTCAGGATTATGCAATAAAATTTGTGCCGAATCTTGTTGCACCTAAGAAAACACATTCCTCTAACATTGCATCCAGTGATCTGTAAATTTTTCTTGCCGGTAATTTTTCGGCTTCTTCGATGCCGTGTTTAGTTTCACTATATTGCGCCGCGATTGCTAAAGTATAATTAGCGAATGGATTTGTAGCTCTAATCATTTTATCTCTTCTCTCTTTGTTATTGATTACATATATATAAAAACCAAGAGTATATAAAAATTGCCAAATTAGTATATACTTTTCTTTACATTTGTTAATACTTATCAAAGAAATACTAAAAAGTAATTAAATCGCCGTGATAATTCATTGCACAAATTTCAAAATTTTCGTCCCAGTAAATCTGACATTGCGGCATTGCCAAATAATCGATATTAGAAGATGCCATTGAAACAGCAGTCCTTAAATCAAGCATCCCTTCTTTTACAAGTCTTTTTATTATGTCAGTTACAAATGTTGTTGAGCCGGCTATTGTTCCATCGGCGTCAACAGCTTTGCCGTCTTTTAAAAATATTTTTTTTGAGCAAAACTCCATTGACTCAAGATTGCTATGAGTAATAGGCAGAGCATCGCTTATTAATATTATTTTGCTCAGTGGTTTTACCCTGAAGGTGATTTTTAACACATCCTTTTGAACATGTTTCAAATCCGCTATGATTTCTGTATACAAATTATCATTTGTTAATGCACAAACAACAGTGGACTGTTCTTTATGTGAAAATGTTCCCATTGCATTGTACAGGTGAGTAACCTGCTGAACAGGCGAAAGGTCTGTTCCCATGCAGTGCCCTGCGGAAACACGCACACCTTTTTCCTTTAAATAAGAGCAAAGAGAATAGTTCTTATCCAGTTCCGGTGCAAGTGTAACAATTTTTATAATCTCATCTTCCAGCAATTTATAGTTTTCTATTGTAGGTTCTAAAAGCTGGTTTGCGTTATGGATACCTTTTTTTAACGGATTTAAAAAGCAGGCTTCCAGATGCACGCCCATTATTCTGGCCATAGGTTCAGCCGTCGACTCCTGTAATTTTGCAGCCTTTTTAATTTCTTTTATCTGTGTTTTAAGATTTTCTACAGAATCCGTTGCCAGTGTCGGAAAAAATGCACATACTCCGTATCGAAGAATTTTTTTTGAAAAATCAATAAAATCCTGAGCCTTACATTTGGCAAAATCTATACCAAAGCCCCCATGAATATGTTGTTCAATGAGGGCATTGGTTATTACTAAATTATCTACAGATTGGTTATTATACATATATAATTCTACCCGAAAAGCTATTCAAGTATTATTATATGAGTTTTTCCAAATCTTTCAATAGTCTTTCGTGTTTTTTAGCGTACTGAGAGCCTCTTGCTTCAATAGCCATTTTTAAAATTAACGGCATGTTGAGAGCAAGCCCGCCGCTTTGAATGTTTTGTGCATAAACTTCTTCGTAATTGTCGGGAAGTCTTAAAGACCAGTTTTTATCACCGGAAGTTCCCGGAGTGTTGTAGGTGCTTTTAATGCCGAAGAAATCAGTGAAAAATACCTGAATATTTTCTGCTTTTGAAGCAAAAATTTCTGCTAATTTCACGTTCATTAAAGCTTTTGCATCCGTTGTAAGTTTTACAATCAGATCATCTCTTTGCTTGCCTTGAAGTTCTGAGTACATATCATCAACAAGGTTCAAAACATTCAGATAGCCCTCGTGAGTGTTAATCATCTTATCCGCCCACATAGAAACAGGCTCATTGTCATGGGTTCCGACCATTGCCCAGCTTCTTGGCACGATGTTGCAGCATCTGTATGGATGCTCCGGTTTGTCATGTTTAACAAACTGTGTCAATCTCATACCCTGAAGGTCATATTCTTTCATAACTGATTCAACAGGGAAAGTCAGAGTGCCAAGATCCTCGCAAACAATAGAATCTTTGTTTAAGCCCTCTTCTTTTGCTGCAGCAATAACGATTTTTTCAATCATTGCGCCGTATTTTTTGATTTGTTCTTTAGTTAATTTTTTAACTCTCTTTTCTTTATCAGAACCGAGTTCAAGATTCAAATCATCCATTGTAGCAATAGCGTATTGCGCAAGTTCAGGATGTTCCGGAGAAGAATACAATCTTCCAGCACCCTGTTCAGGCATAGGCTTTTTACCTGCTTTGTAAACCCACGGGTCAATCAAACCTACA
Source organism: Candidatus Gastranaerophilales bacterium (assembly GCA_944325565.1). Classification (GTDB taxonomy): domain Bacteria; phylum Cyanobacteriota; class Vampirovibrionia; order Gastranaerophilales; family Gastranaerophilaceae; genus Limenecus. The sequence continues at coordinate 22,008 of CALVAT010000010.1, read as the reverse complement.
ATGTGGTCAATTCTTACACCGCCTGGGTTTTCTTTAAACATTTTTTTATAAAGCTGTTTTAAAAGTTTTCCTGCTTCGCCCAGAGAGCCGTCCTCGTTAAACATCTTTTTAGGATCAACAACAGGAAATCCCCATGCCTGACCGTCTTTAGAGAAGTAATCAGGCGGACAACCGAGCATCCAGCCTTCTAAGAACAATGACTGATATGCCCAGCAATCTCTGTCAGAGAATGCAACCTGTCTGTCTGCAATAAGTTTTAAGTCATGTTTTAGTGCATACTTTTTAGTTTGCTCGTTTTGTTTTGCCGCAACAAACTGACAGAACGCATAGTAGTTGATTTCATCAGCATATTTGAGTCTGATTTCTTTTTCTCTTAAAAATGCTGCTTTCTTTTCATCTTCTGTTTTAGGATTGAAAAGATTTCTGTCGGTTGCACTGTTCCATAGCGGCCAGTAGTCATTTTGATTTTCAATTGAAAAAGCTTCGTAGAGCGCATCTTTAGAAAGCCAGAAATCGTTTTCTTCTTTAAATTTTGCAAACTCTTTATTAAGTTTGTTGTTATTCCACTGTTTAAAGTTCGCATACGCTTCTTTTAAAGCTTCATCCTGTGCTTTTGTAATATAAGAGTATGCAGTTTTGTTTATATCTTTGTTAGGGTTTTCATTACATATACGATTGTATGTCTGTAAGGAAAGAATGTTGCCCCACTCTTTTGTAGTCAACTGTTCCAAATCAATAAACAATGGATTTATAGAAAAGATAGTACCTGTGTAAGGAGAAGAATCGCATGCTTTTGTTTTTCCCTGAGGCCCTAATTGAATTGCGTTGAACAATCCTGATGCAAAATCCATAAGATTTTTTCCGGCCTGAGAGTTCGGTGTGCCAAAACCTGTATTTTTTCCAGGGATAGCAGGAAAACTATTTCCGTGAATAATCAAAGCAAAATTCTTTTTCCCGAGTTCTTTTAATGCTTTGTGGCAGATTTTTTTTATCTTTTTTGTGTCTTTATCTGTTTTGTTTTCACAACAACAAATCATAAATTCTTACCCCTTCTTTGACTACCATAATATTTTGTTTAAATTAATCGTAACACTTAGTATATTTTTTTTATATAGTCAGTGTGCATAATTTATAACTGTTTTTACATTTCTTTACCAAAATTTAGAGATTTTTATAAATTGTTATCTAAATAAACTTAAAATACAATATTTTATGTTAGAATAAATAACTATTTACTCACAAATAAAAAAGGGGAAATATGATTTACGATTGTTTTACTTTTTTTAATGAGCTAGATTTGCTCGAATTAAGATTAAATGTCTTAAATGATGTAGTGGATAAGTTTGTTATTGTCGAAGGAACAAAAACTTTTTCAGGACAGGACAAACCTTTAAATTTTAAAGAAAATGAAAAAAGGTATGAAGAATTTAAAGACAAAATTATTTATGTTGTGTTCAGCGATTTTCCTCAAGACTCAGATTCGTGGGTAAAAGAAAATTTACAGCGCAATGCAATCGCAAATGCTCTTAAAAACTGCAGTGATGACGACATTATATTAATTTCAGACCTAGACGAAATTATTAATCCCGAAGCAATAAAAGAGGGCATAAAAAAGATTAAAACAGGCAAGCCGATTAAAAAATTTGTACAGTATAACATGAGTTATTATCTAAATGTTATAAACTGTCGCGAGCCTTTGTGGTTTCATCCTGAAATGTGTACGTACAAAAACTTTAAAAGCGTCCTTAATAATGTTGATTTCAATTATAACAGCTTCTGCTCTAAAGAATATAATCAAAATACCACAGCAACAAAGATAAGAATGAATGAAGATTGCGAAATCATCCATAACGGCGGCTGGCATTTTTCATTTATGGGCGGAACAAAAAAAATTATTTGCAAATACGAAAATTATTCACATCAGGAATTCAGACCTCATCTGGATTCTATCATGCAACATACAGCAAATGAGCTAAAAAATATAAACTCAAATACTTCCGAAAACTACATGGCATTAACATATTCATTATTGCCGGAATATTTGCAGAATAATATCGAAAAATACAGCGATTATTTGTCAAAAACTCCTGTTGAAAAATTAAACCAATTTTCACAAATACAAACAACTCAATATTCTGATATCAAAAATAAATTTTTTAGATACAGCATACAGAGATTTCTGTCTTTTGGCAAAGCCCGCAAAAGATACAAACGTAAATACGGGTATTACAAAGAACAGTATAAAATTTTAAAATACTATATCTGACCTACACATTCCTGTGAAAGAATGAGGCTATTTCTTTTTCGCTAAAGGTATGCAAAATAGGCCGGCCATGAGGACAGGTGTATGGCATTTTAGTTGTTTTCCATTTTTTTATAAGCTCTTCCATCTGCCACAAATTCAGTTCTGTACCGGCTTTTACAGCTGCTTTGCATGACATTGTAACAAGCATTTTTTCTTCAAGATTATTTAAATCGCCATGAAGATTTTCTAAAATATCTGTCAAAATATCGCTAACTTTCACATGCGCAATAACCTGAGGGATTTTTTTGAAAATAATTTCTGTATCAGAAACTTTCTCGATTTTATATCCGAACCTCTGGAGTTTTTCTTCATTATCAATTATTAACTGGACATCAGCAGCTTCTAACTGAATCACATCAGAAATCAAAAGCAGCTGGGAAGCAATATTTTCAGTTTTAAGGTTTTCTTGAAGTTTTTCAAAAATATATCTCTCATCAGCTATATGCTGATCAACTATTTTAAGCTCTCCGTCCTCTTCAAAAAGAACATAGGTGTTTCTATACTGTCCGATTATATTAAATTTTTCCTCAACAACTGTCTGTGTTTTTATATTCAAATCTATTTGTTTAACCTGCATTTCATAAGACGGTTCCGATGCTTTAGAGAAAGTCTTTGAAAAAGTATGTTCCAGATTAAAATTTTCTGAAGAAGAAACATATACGGCGTCGTCTTCAAAATCCTCAGCCGGTTTAGCTGTTTCAACGTTATGTGTTACCGATGGAGTCTGCTCGCTTGAATAATTTCCAAAAGGCAAAACTGTTGTATTTTGAGATTTTGGCAGCTGCGGCGAAACATTAGACAAAGCTCCGAGTATTGAGCTATATATAAAGTTAAAAATCTGGTTAGGATTCTTGTATCTAACTTCCTTTTTGGTCGGGTGAACATTAACATCCACATCCCCGGCCGGTAATTCAAGATTCAAACACACAAACGGATATCTTCCGGCCGGCAGCATATTTTTATACGCGTTATCAATAGCTTTTAATATCAAAGGACATTTTACAACCCTGTTATTAACAAAGGTGTATATTGATTTTTTTGTTGAACGTGTAAAATCAGGTGTTGAGCAATAACCTGTAACATATAGATTAGAAACCTCATCTGATTTGTTTATTTTTTTGAGTTCATTTGCTATAGAATTAGAATAAATTTCTGTTAAAACACACAACAAATCCCCGCTGCCCGAGGTTTTGACGGGATTTTTCCCGTCATAAATAAGACTTATTGAGACATCGGGATTTGCAATAGCAATACTTTGTAAAATCTCTGCTATGTATGAGATTTCTATCTTTTCTGATTTTAAAAATTTTTGTCTTACAGGAGTGTTGTAAAAAAGGTCCTTAACCTCCATTGTAGTGCCTATTGCACAGCCGCAAGGAGAAGATTTTACATTCGACTCTTCGCATTCAACACGTGTGCCTGTTTCAAAATCTTTTGTGCGTGTTGTACAAACTACTTTTGCAATAGATATTATACTGGCAAGAGCCTCCCCTCTAAAGCCCATCGTATGTATATCAAACAAATCATCAGAATTGGAAATCTTGCTTGTTGCGTGTTTTGAAAATGCAAGCTCTATATCGTCGGGATGTATACCGGAGCCATTGTCAGAAACTCTTATCGAGAGGCAATCTTTACTAACCTCTATTTCAACTCCCGTTGCCCCAGCGTCAATAGAGTTTTCAACAAGTTCTTTAACAACAGAAGCCGGTCTTTCAATAACTTCTCCAGCTGCTATCTGGTTTATTAACTGTCGTGATAACTGTTGTATTCTTTTCATAGCCCGAACCCTAAATCTAAAATTCCTCTCCAATTACTAAGTTTATTCTATATCAATTTGTATTAATGTGCTATATTATTGAGATGAATAACTTACAAAATGAAATAATTAACACAAAAAAAATATACAGAGAGCTTTTTAAAAACGCTCAAATAGCTATAGATAAACAGCTTTCACCGTTAAAAACAGCTGCTTTATGCAATCATTGCACAAAGGATTGTGCCATTGATTTTAACAGCATTACTCTTTTTGATAAATTTCCAAAGCACTGCCGGTATCGATTCTGGCAGGAAGCAGCGTTGGACAAACTTGAAAACCAAATTTCAAAAGATGTATTAAAAAAAATTCAGGCCATTGACCTGAGAAGAGAACAATCTTCCTGCAGCTGCTGCGGCTCGTGCTGCAGGCTGGCCAGTTCAGAATATTCTTATGAGCAGTTAAAGGAACGTGCTAAAAACGGCGATAAATTTTCGCAGGACTTTGTCTCAGTTTTCATACCGTATGACTCAAAAGAAATTCCCAAAAAGCTTTTTCCTGATTATATAGAACTTCTTGAAAAAACTTTTGAAGGAGAAGAACTGTATTTTTACTACTGTCCAAAATTAGGTTCAGACGGATTATGCACGGATTATGAAAACAGGCCTGAAATTTGCAGAATATTTCCCAGCGATCCTCTTGTTGTTTTTCCTGTCAAATGTTCTTTTAACAAATGGAAGCAAGAAGTGGAAATAACAGCTTTAACATTGCATGCGATTATAGATATCGTAGGTTTTTATAAAGAAAAAATAAATGAGGCTCTTAAATTTTAGCCCGCAATATCCGGACGCAGCTTTTTAGCCTCCTTAAGATACACATGGTGAATTTCTTGCTGTGATTTTTGAGTGTTAAAAACGACCAGCACCCTCAGACATTTTTCAAGGCTGCCGTCAATATCCAGCTCATTCATACAAATCAGAGGAACATCGCTTACATCAAAATGCTGTCTTAAAAACTTTGCAGGATATGCGCTTTTCAAATCTTTTGTCAAAGTAAAAATAACATGTGATATATCAGCCGTATTTATTGAATTAAGTTCTATTATTTTAGAATACAATTCAACAGTTGCTCTCTCGATTTGCTCGGGAGAGTCTGTTTCTACAGTTATAGCCCCTCTTACACCTCTTGAATACATATTTATATCCCAACTTTCATGCCTGCTTTTATCTTAGCCCCGTTTGTCCAGGAAAACGCGTCCATTTTGGCTTTACCCTCAGGTTTAAGCTCCTGTATCAGAAGTGTTCCCTGTCCGGCTTTTACAAAAATACCATCTTTTGTAACATCTGAGATAATTCCATATTCATCGTTTGTGGAATCATTTTCAACAACCGAGGTTTTTAAAATTTTAACACTCTTACCGTCTATAGTTGTACAGGCAACTGGCCATGTTGTCATAGAGCGAACATGGTTGTGCAGCTGCAAAGCAGATTTTGACCAGTCCAGCACAGCGTCTTCTTTTTTGAATTTCTTTGCTATCGAAACTTTTGATTCATCCTGTTTTTTAGGAGAAAGAACTTTATTATAAAGCTGTTTTATTGTCGGATACATAATGAACGGAGCCTTGTCGCTGATAATTTGCATTAGCTGTGCGTCTGTCATATCAGGTGTAATTTTTATTTTTTCCTGCATACAGATATCTCCTGCATCCAGCGCAAGAACAGTCAACATTGTTGTTATGCCTGTTTCTTCATTACCATCATAGATAGCGCGTTGAATAGGATTTGCCCCGCGGTATTGAGGAAGCAATGAGGCATGAAGATTAACCGTCGAAATTCTAGGAATATCGAGTATTTCTTGAGTTAAAAGCTGACCAAAAGCAAAAGTAATAAAAAAGTCAGGTTTTAAATCTCTTAATTTTTGTTTTAATACTTCGTCATTTTTTAGTGAATCTGTCTGAAACACTTCAATATCGTGAGCAAGCGCGAATTCTTTAACAGGAGGCGGCGTAATCTTATTGCCTCTGCCGCAAGGTCTGTCAGGCTGCGTAACAACCGCCTGAATTTTTACATCGTTAAAATTCAATAATTTTTGCAGGCAATTAACAGAAATTTCGGGTGTTGCCATATAAACGATATTTATCACGAATTATCCCTCCGAAGTTTCGTTTTCCGTCTTTTTCTCCCCGCCCGCGAGAATAGTTTCTCCGGGATTAGACGGAATAGATTCGAGTTCTTTTTCTATTTCAGGCTCTTTTAAAAGTCTGTCCTCTTCTACAGGAGAAAGCCCCTTTTCTGATAAAATTCTGTTTGCTTCAAAAGTGCTTCTGCAGTGGTCAATAAACAAAATACCATCCAGATGGTCAAATTCATGCTGTATTGCTCTTGCAAGAAGACTTCCGTCTTTGCCTTCTATAGTAAAAGGTTTGCCGTGTATATCTAGAGCTTTTACCATAACATTAGCATATCTTTTTACATCGGTATAAGCGTCGGGGAAACTGAGACAGCCTTCATAACTGCTGCAGGCGCCGCTTTTTTTTATGATTTTAGGATTAATAAACACAATCGGATGCAGCGGCTGATTTCCTGTCGATACATCAATTACGAAAACTCTAAGATTTTCGCCAATCTGTGGAGCAGCAAGCCCCACACCGTTTTTAGCATACATTGTATCTAAAAGGTCATGTACAAGAATCTGTATTTTTTTTGAAATTTTAGAAACTTCTTTAGACGGCCTTCTCAGAGTATTATCACCGTATTTTATTATTTTTTTTATAGACATTTTCTACACCTCTTGTTTCAGGAAATTTTGTGGACAAATTATACAGGGCGCTGCTCATCAAGCTCACGTCTTATATCATCAACAGTTACATAAGTAACTTCAGAATCATCGTCCTTTTTCAAATACACATCTTTTATACCGGCTTGCACAATAAATCTTTTACACAGTATGCAAATAAAATTGTGGCCGTATATATACATTGTAGCACCCTGACATCTATCCTGTCCTGCCTGAATAATTGCATTTTGTTCGGCATGGATACTACGGCAGGTTTCGTACCTTGTTCCTGACGGGATGTTGTTTTCTATTCTGTAACATTTTCCGAGTTCATAGCAAGAAATTACCTTTGAAGGCGTTCCGTTATATCCGGTTGCTTTAATTTTTTTATCTTCTCCTACAATAACAGCACCAACTTTTGCTCTAAAACAATTTGAACGGGTTGCGCATGTTTTCGCTATTTCTAAAAAGTATTCATTCCATGGTTTTATCATCTTATAAATATCCTTATTATGTGAGTACTACTATTGCATCGGGAACATCTGCATAACCTGATTCATCATCTGCTGCAACTGTGCAGGATCCATTCCCTGAAGGGTTGATTGCATTTGAGAAGGATCCATATTCGTCAAGCCTGAAGACATTCCTGTTGATTGTTGTGAGTTATAACTATTTGTATTTTCAGGCTGACGTTTTCTGCGGGGAGCAGTTTTTCTTGTTGTTTCTGCTGCCGGCAGTGATATTGTCGCCTTTTTTTGTTGTTCCAAAATCACTGACAAATTTTGCACCATCTGCATAAGCTGGCTTATTGTCGCAGGATCTACATTATAAGCAGATACACCGTTAGAAACAGGCGCAGAACAATTTCCGCACTTGGCATCAAAAGAACTCGTACCGTCCTCTCTTATCCAGCCGATAACCTTTCCGTTGCGGTCTTTAAAATACAAAGTTCCAACAACCACGATACTTTGATTTTTTTTATCCGAAGCAGTACCGAATCTAACGTCATACCCGTTTCTCACAGAAACAGCAGAGTCAGCGTAGGAATCTTTTTGCCAGAACTCTGTGCGCATGGATTTTTTAGCCTTTTTAGTAATCATAGGCGCTGATACTATAGCTATAATACATACGATTAACAGCGTAATCAGAGCTTCGGCAAGTGAAAATGCAAATTTAAATTTCATTATGATTCCTCTATATTCCTGACAATAAATACATTTTATTTGCTTTTTTTACGAAAGTAAAGGCTTTATAACATAAGTGAAATAAAAAAAACCAAACAAATAGAGGAAAAAAAGTACTTGCCATTATTCGGGAATTCTATATAATAAAAAATGTACATTTTAAGAAAAGGGGTTTACCATTATGAACAAAGAAGAATTAGTACAAGAAGTATCTAAAAAAGCTAAAGTTACTCAAAAAGAAGCAGCTGAAGTTGTTAATGCTTTGATGGAAACAATTGAAAAAACAGTTGCTAAAGGCAAAAAAGTTACATTAGTTGGCTTTGGTACTTTCGAAGCTAGAAAAAGAGCAGCTAGAACAGGCCGCAACCCTCAAACTGGTAAAGAAATCAAAATCGCTGCTAAAACAGTTCCTGCTTTCTCTGCTGGTAAAAAATTCAAAGAAGCTGTTGATTGCAAAGCTTGCAAAAAATAGTTCTTTAAACTGTTTTATAAAAACGCCGGAGTATTATTATTCCGGCGTTTTTGTTTTATGTTTTATTTTATTTGTACAAGAAAACGTCCTTCTTTTCGGAAAGACGTTTTTTTAGGATATATCAATTAAATAATCCGGCAAATTTTCCGAAAAATTAACCGAAATATCTTTTTAACAAGCCCTGGAATGCCTGACCATGACGGGCTTCATCTTTACACATTTCATGAACTGTGTCATGAATTGCATCAAGGTTAAGCTGTTTAGCTCTAGCTGCAATAGCTTTCTTAGCTGCACAAGCGCCTGATTCAGCTTCTACACGCATTTCGAGGTTTTTCTTTGTAGAATTTGTAACAACTTCACCGAGCAATTCTGCAAATTTTGCAGCGTGTTCAGCTTCTTCAAAAGCTATTCTCTTATAAGCTTCAGCAACTTCAGGATAACCTTCTCTATCAGCCTGTCTGCTCATTGCAAGGTACATGCCGACTTCTGTGCATTCGCCCATAAAGTGGTCTTTTAAACCCTGTTTTACTTCAGCATCAACATCAGCACCAACACCGATTCTGTGTTCATCAGCCCAGCCAATTACACCGGCACCTTCTTCTACTTTATTAAATTTATCTGCAGTTGCACCGCATAAAGGACATTTTTCAGGTGCAGAATCGCCTTCATGAACATATCCGCATACTGAGCATACAAATTTTGCCATAATTTCCTTCTTTCTTTTTTTCATACCTTACTATTAACTACGGGATTTAATTCCTTATTAAGAATCATTCCTAATAAAATTATTATACATACTCTTATTTGAAAAATCAAGGTTTTGTTTATTTAGCCGATACTCCCGCGACAACGCGCTCTATCCCCGTTACATCTTTTAAAATTTCTATATTTTTAAATCCGTATGATTCCATAATTTTTTGCACATCGCATGCCTGCTGGATGCCTATTTCAAACAAAAGATAACCATTTTTGTTAAGAAATTTGTCAGCACAGGAGGTGATTTTCTCGTAAAACTCGAGCCCCTTGCTGTCCTTTGTAAATAAAGCCATCTCCGGTTCAAACTCTCTTACTTCTATTTGAAGATGAGGTTTTTCACACGGCGGGATATATGGCGGATTCGAAACTATCATGTCAAATTTTTCTTCTTCCCGTATTTTAGAGAAAAGGTCAGACTTTCTAAACAGTGCTCTATTCATCAAATCCAGATGCATAGCATTATTTAGCGCAATTTTTAGCGCATTATTTGATATATCTGTTCCAAGCACCTGAGCATGTGTATTTTTGGCAATCATACACGCGATACATCCGCTGCCCGTACCAATATCGAGCACCTGTTTAAAATCGTTGTCTTTTATTATTTCAACAGCTTTTTTAACAAGAAGTTCCGTTTCTGGCCTTGGAATCAGTGTATTCATAGATACTTCAAATTTGCATCCCATAAAAAAGGAATACCCGAGTATCTGTGCAACAGGCTGTCTTGTGGAGAGTCTTGTTCGGACAGTTTCATAGAGTTTTTGAATATCTTTTAGCGACGGCATAATACCGATAATTAAATCCTTTGGTGTTAGTCCGCTGATAATTTCTATTGCAAAATCAATCTCTGCCACTGCTGTTTCTGTTGAAAAACCCGCATCTGTATAGGCTTTGATTAAATCAGATTTTTTTAATTCCCGTATCGTGTTCATCTATAATTTTTCCTATCATATTTTTTAAATCAAGACGCGACAAATTTTCAACAGGCTCCTGATTAATTTTATACTTTTTACAAAGCATATCATAATAATAAAGCTGTTTTTTAGTCGGCGGCTGTTTTGAGAGTTTAAATTCTGCAGCCTTTTTTCTCTGTTCTTTAGCCAGTGCTTTTTGCCTTTCGATAAATGGTTTTTGCGCCTCTTTTAGTGCTAACTGTTTTTTGTTTTCGTTAATAAGCACAGTCAGTTCTTTTAAAAAACTATCCTTTTCAAACTCCGGAATTATCCATTCAAAATGAGGATTTTTCTGTTCATAGTAATACTGTTCATCCTCAATAAAAAGGGCGAGAATTTCTTCTGTTGTCTTTTGTTCATGTTTTTTGACAAAACTTTTAATAAAACCGAATAACGCCGATTTTTGATTTTTTGTCAGGTCTAAAAAAAGAGTATTTTTAAGGTAATACATTATTTCAACAAATCATTTATATAGAATTTTTGGGACAGGTTATCATTTTTAAACTGCATAAGTTTTTTTAAAATAGGATTTGTCGCATTGGACAGAACAGAATGAGGCTTGTTTTTGTTATCTTCAACAGCCTTGTTTTTCTGTGCCAGCTTCTCTTTAATATCAGTGATATTGTCCATTCTTTTATTTTAACTCATTTTTTTTACTAATGCTATATATATAAAAACGAGAAATTAGTTTTTATTGCTCTTTTATCACAGGTAAAAATATTACAGTATGTATTTTTTAACCTTAAAAAGTTCTTTAAGCGCACCGGTTTTTATCACAGATTCAATTGTTTCAAGAATTAGTTGAAGCTCGTCTTGGTTCGGAATTTTAATCTGCTCCGGCAATTTTATATCCGCAGTTGTGTTCGCATTAACTAAAAAATTATTCAACTCAAGGAAATCTTTATACACAAGCATTACATCAGCCCAGTCAGCAGGTATATTACATGTTTTGCCAAGATAATACTGACAATCTTTTTTCAGTTTATCAATATAGTTTATTGCATAATTTACTTCAAAAAGCATTTCTTCAGAATCAACTTCCTTACCCGCATAAGAATTGCCGAGTATTTCTTTCGGAGAATCGGCAAAACTCTGAGAAATAAAAGTTGCCCACAAAAGACATCCCAGATAAAATGAAACAGTTTGCTCGAGAAGTTTTAAAAGCTGAGGATACATCATCTGGAATTTAAATTTTCTCTGATGCGATGCTTTTATGGAAAAAAGCATATTATGCGCCGCGTCAATATTTGACGAAAAAGGCATGATAAATTTCGAATATCCGGGGTCGAACAATACACCTTTTGAAAAATCCATACAATCCTCACCTATTCCTAATTACTGAACAATTATATTATTTTTTCAAATAAAAATAAAGTTTGAAATCACACTATGTTTTGTTTATTATTAAAGCTGGTAAGAGAGAGGAAAAAAATGTCGTTAAATGTATATTTAGGGATTGACGTAGGTTCTGTAACAACAAAGCTTGCTCTTGTTGATGAAACAGGCAAATATGTTGACAGTTATATGTTAAGAACCTCGGGAAAACCTGTTATTGCAGTTCAAACTGGTATGCGTGAACTGATAAATAAAGCTATTTGTGAATATAATATTCAAGGTGTCGGAACAACAGGCAGCGGAAGAAATTTAGCCGGTGCTCTTGTTGGGGCAGATGTTATCAAAAATGAAATCACGGCCCACGCTGTTGCTGCAAGCACCTATGTTCCGGGGGTTCAGACGATTCTTGAAATCGGAGGACAGGACAGCAAAATTATCATTTTAAGAGATGGTATTGTAACAGATTTTGCAATGAACACGGTTTGTGCAGCAGGTACAGGCAGTTTCCTTGACCAGCAGGCAAACAGACTTAATGTTCCGATTGCAGAATTCGGTGAAACTGCTCTAAAATCAACAAATCCAGCACGTATTGCCGGAAGATGCGGTGTTTTTGCTGAAAGCGACCTTATCCACAAACAACAATTAGGTTATCCTGTAGAAGACCTTTTATACGGTCTTTGTCAGGCGCTTGTAAGAAACTATTTGAGCAACCTTGCACTGGGCAAAGAGCTTTTGCCAACCGTATCATTCCAGGGCGGTGTTGCCACAAACTCCGGCATGGTTAAGGCGTTTGAAGAAGCACTCGGCACAAAAGTTGTTGTTCCGGAAAATCACCAGACAATGGGTGCGATAGGAGCTGCTCTTCTGGCAATGGAAAACCACCAGTACACAAACAATCAGACAAAATTTAAAGGCTGGGAAGTCGGGAACATGCACTTCAACTCAATTACAAACCAGTGCACCGGATGTTCTAACAACTGTGAAGTCATCACTATTGTCGAAGGCGAAATGCCGGCCGAGCACCCGAAAGATATCAAGGATATCAAGGGTAACATTATCGCCAGATGGGGCGGTACTTGCGGCAGATGGGATATTTCATAATACATTTTATAAAAAGGGATACCGTTTCGGTGTCCCTTCTTCGTTAATATAAGGTTACAAATCAGCAAAAAAATATTATCAGAGATATTAAAACATTATGAACATAAGCGCTATACATTCCGGAATATTTTATAAGAAAAATAACGTACAAAATACGCGTACTTCACTTCCGCAAGCATTAACTAACACATCGGGGTTAAAACTTCCATCTGCTCCTGTTGCAGATACTGTGTCCTTCAAGAGAGCCCCTTCAATACAGGGCTCACCATTTGTTCACGACCCGAGAGAACTGGAGCTTCACTGCGCCTGTTGCAACAAAAAAATGTTAAAAAATACTGTTGTACAAAAATTTATGGACGACAGGGTTTATTTTCCTGCATATATTGCTCTTGATAAAATCAAATATGAACAGAATTTTAGATTAAAAGAGCAGCCTTTTCATATGCAAAGAGCTTATTCTTTTATCAAAAACGAAGCAAACAAACACAAAAATATGAATATGGATGAGCTATTGCAGACTGAAAGAGTAACAAATTACAGACGCAACAACTCGAAAGCTCAATACAAAGCACTCGGAGAATTAAGAGACCGCTGCAGGACTGTTACGCACAATATAGATTATCTTGTTAATGAAATAGATAAGCTGCATCCTGATTTTCAAAGCACAGAGGCTGCTGTTTTTCAGGAACTGAAAATTTATTCCAAGATGTATCCAACAGAATCCATATATAACATCTTCACAAAACCAGAGATAAGGGAGTACTATCTTGTAAAACTGCAAAACAAACAAAACGCAAAGTTAAGAAAAATCACTCCTCTGATACAACAGCTCAGCCCGCAGTATGCAAAAAGAGCAAACCATGCGCTAGACCAGTCTTATCGCATATTTAACAATGAAAGTTCTGACATAATGCATAAAAGACAGCGTGTAATAGATCTTTTTGAAAGAGCACTCGCACCTATGCCCTTTGAAACGCCGACAGACAGACCTGTTGCAGATTTGATTATGAAAAGATTGGAGAGCCTGCCTGATTCCAAAAATGACGCAAACGCTTTTATTGTAAAATATGCGCCGAGAGGTTCTAACAAATTTGTTGAAGTACTTGTAAAAAGGCTGAGAAATACAAAAGAACACGTAAAACCCCAGCATAGAGAGGGGGACAACGGTGAAAGCGACAAGAAAAATTACATTTATCTCTGCGGAAAATGCAATCACGAAAGAAAAACGCAAAAATATGATGAATTTATAGAAAAACACCCGCAAATGCCTCAAAACACACAAAAACAGATTGATGAAATCTGTGATTTTATCAATCAAGGTATCCTTGATGGTTATGACACGTGGCCTAACGATATAAAAGAGCCGCTGGGAGAGGAATCAGAAGGTTTAATAATAATTGACACAAACCGGCTGAACTTAGAACAGGCACGAAAAAACAGATCTATAAAACTCGAACAATATATTGAAGAACAAAAACGCACTGCCCAAACACCAGATACTCTTATGACCGGCCCGTACAGACGACACGGAAAAAAGAAATTTTAATTGCATAAAACAGACATATTTATTACAAATTTGTCAAAGCCAAAAACATAGCCTATAATAATTGGAATGGAAAAGATAAATTTAAAACTTCAAAAATTAGATGAAAAAGTTACACTCCCCTGCTACCAGACTGATGGTGCGGCGGGAATGGATTTGTGTGCATTTTTAAAAGAGCCGGTTACACTTGAGCCGCTGGAGCGCAAACTCATACCTACAGGTTTAAAAATGGAACTGCCCAGCGGTTACGAGGCGCAGGTAAGACCGCGCTCTGGTATGGCAATAAAACACGGAATTACTCTTGTTAACTGTGTTGGCACAATAGATGAGGATTACCGCGGCGAGCTTTGTGTTCCGGTTATTAATCTATCCAATAAAGAATTTACGATTCTAAACGGTGACAGGATTGCCCAGATGGTAATAGCTCCGGTTACAAAAGCACAGATAGAAGTCGTAACACAGCTTTCTGATACAAAAAGAGGCGAAGGCGGTTTTGGCTCAACAGGAATAAACAATGAATAAACTGGCTGTTTTTGATTTTGATTCGACTTTAATGGATGGAGAAACAATAGAAATTATAGCAGACTGTATAGGTCTGCGTGCTGAGGTTGCGGAAATTACCGGACGCGCAATGCGGGGAGAGCTTGATTTTTTCGACAGCCTTACCTGCCGTGTAGCATTGTTAAAAGGTTTGAAAGAGTCAAGAGTTGATGAAATATGCCGCAATCTAAATTATATGACAGGTGCAAAAGAAACTATTGCTGATCTAAAAAAACGCGGTTACATAGTAGTATGTTTTTCTGGCGGATTCAAAAATGCAACTGCTTATGCAAGAGGTATTCTCGGCTACGATGCTGAATTTTCAAACATATTGCATTCAAAAGACTGCATTTTAACAGGGCAGGTCGGCGGAGAGATGATGTTTTCAGACAGTAAAGGTCAGATGCTTAAAAAATTACAGTCACTGCTTTCTGTTTCAGCCCAAAATACTATAGCAGTCGGTGACGGTGCAAATGACATAAGCATGTTCAAATACGCAGACACAAGAATTGCATTTTGTGCAAAAGAGTGTCTGAAAAAAGAAGCTACAATATGTCTTGAACAAAAAGATTTACGTCTGCTACTTGATAAAATCAAATAAAAAAAGAAAACCGGCCTTTTTGTTTTAAGCCGGCTTTACTCTATAAGCAGAGATTGTGCTATGTTATAGGTTCAGGTAGAGGTGTTAGAAACCGGAATCGGTTCTATTTTGGAAAAGGAAAAGATTTTTACAGGTTTTGAGCCTGAATAGTCAATAATACTTGTATTTGTTTCAACTTCATTGTTATTTCTTGTGTATAGATTTATATGGCGTTGTTCAACTTTTTGCTTTTTGACACCCTTTGTGGGAACAGACATCCTGCATACAACATCTTTTGTAACGTTTCCGTCTTTGTCGTAAAAAATGCTGTAACGCTCATGTGTACTGAAATCCTGAATAATTTCTGCATTTTTTCTGCCATCTTTATCAAAATGGGTTTTCACTGATTTCAATACCTGTTCAGAAGTTGTACCATCAGGATTTTGGACTTTTGTTTTTGTAAGGCGCGTTGTTAATTTTCCGCCGTCTTTTGTTGCTTTTTCAAAATTTTCAATAAAAGGTTTTAAAGCCTGAACATTCCTGTAACGAACAAGCCCGTAAGTTATTGCACCTAGTGCAGCAAGAGTTAGCAAAGCTTTAGTCCTTTTAGAAGATTTTGTTTGTTCTTCATTTACTGCCGGAATTTGCTCACCGGTTCCGACGGAGACCGCAGCCGCCGGCTCTTTAACATTACTTAAATTTTGAGAAGCAAAAGCTACAGGTGCTCCCGCAGCATTGCTGACACCGTAAACCGTCATAATAACTACCTTTCCGTCTTGTACACGTTGCTCTTATACTATAATAAAAACTTTTTAAAATAAGAAATTGCGCAAAAAACGGCATGGTCTCAAAGCCATATATAACTAGGTTTTCGACACTTTACATTGAATTTTAATGGCATGCCATTTTTTTTATTAAAAAATTGGCATGGTCTTAAAGCCAAATATATCAAGCATTTATAAGAAAAAGGCATGCCCGATTGGCATGCCTTTTTCGAAATTAAAAAACAATTACAAGAGAATCTTTTATTAAAACGTAAAAATAATCCTCAAGATTCTTTCGGTCAGAGAGCTTCACGACATAAGGGATTCTGCTTTCATTAAATTCCAGCTCTATTTTTTCAATAATACCGGAAGGAATTTCTTCGTCGCTCTCAATTAGGATATCTAAATCAGAACCTTTTGTATAATCACCATTTACACGTGAACCATAGTAATAGAAATTATACGGATAATTTTTTAGTATCTCCTTTATAATTTTTTCTTCTTTTTCGTTAATTCCTTTAATCATCGAGAACCCCGTCAAGATGTTGTATCAAAAAGGCAACATCATCAATAAATTGAGGAATTATATCAATAATAGAATATATTTTTTCTTCGCAGTATTCGGGTGACGTAAGATTTCTTTTCTCTCTGTATTCAACCCGGTTTTCAAAATTTTTTATAAGACCAAGAGCGTACATTTCACGAAAAATATTGTTTATAGACAGCTCCTTTTCTGTTTTATCGTACTCTTTTTTTAAAAATTTATTCATTATTTTTTAGCGGTTTCGTATGTGTATTCAAACCTTTTTATACAAGAGTCTTTTATATAATTTTTTATTTTATCATCCTGCTGCGACGTATAATCCTCATAGCATTCTTTTAATGTATCAAAACTCTTTTTTAAAATAGTAAGATTAAGTTCGGATTTTTTCATATCTGCCCTCTCTTAGGGAATCATAGCATATAAAAAGGATTCCCCAAATTCTGTTTTAGGGAATCCTTACTGTTGCATAGAATATTATTTAAAAACTATCTCATCGCCATCCGCGTCTACGGTGATAGTATCGCCTTCTTTGTAATCCTGAGCAAGAATTTTCTTAGCAAGCGGATTTTCAACAAGCTGTCTTATCGTACGTTTAAGCGGTCTTGCACCGTAAACGGGGTTGAAGCCCTGAGTTGCGAGCAATTCTTTTGCGTCATTGGTTATTTCAAGCTTCATATCTCTTTCCTGGAACAATTTTGCTAATCCCGCAAAGTAGATATCAACAATAGCTTTCAACTGCTGCAAAGTTAAAGCCCTGAAGAACACTATGTCATCGATTCTGTTTAAGAATTCAGGTTTAAAGTGTTCTTTCATCAAGTCCATAACCTGATCTTTTGTCTGCTCAAAATCCTTTTCAGAAAGCATAGAATTCAATGTGTTATCAAGGATTATAGAACTGCCGATGTTGCTTGTCATAATAATCAAAGTGTTTTTGAAGTCAACAGTTCTGCCCTTGGAATCTGTCAAACGTCCGTCATCGAGAAGCTGCAGCATTATGTTGAATACATCAGGGTGAGCTTTTTCGATTTCATCAAAAAGAACAACCGAGTATGGTTTTCTTCTGACAGCTTCCGTTAACTGTCCGCCCTCGTCATAACCGACATAACCGGGGGGAGCTCCGACAAGTCTTGCAACGGAATGTTTTTCCATATATTCTGACATATCAATTCTTATTAAAGCGTCCTCGTCGTTGAACAAAAACTCAGCAAGCGATTTTGCAAGCTCTGTTTTACCAACTCCCGTAGGCCCGAGGAAGATAAACGAACCTATTGGACGTTTGGGATCTTTTAAGCCGGAACGTGCACGTCTTATTGCATCAGAAACAACAGTAACAGCCTCGTCCTGACCGATTACACGTTTGTGTAAAAAGTCTTCCATTCTCAAGAGCTTTTGCATTTCGCTTTCAACGAGTCTGGAAACTTCAATGCCCGTCCATTTGCTTACGACTTCCGCAATATCATCTTCATCAACTTCTTCTTTTAAAAGCTGATTTTTATGTTTTTCACCGCCGTGTTTCTGGGCATCCTCAAGCTGTTTTTGCAGTTCAATTAACTTGCCGTATTTGAGTTCTGCTGCTCTTTCAAGGTCAGCGTCGCGTTCGGCAATTTCAATTTGAGCTTTTGTTTTTTCTATTTCTTCCTTGATTTGAGCCTCGCCCATAATGGAACTTTTTTCCATTTCCCACTGGGTTTTGAGTTTTGTAAGCTTTTCGTCAAGGTCGTTTATTGTTTTGTTCAAACCGTTAATTTTTTGTATGTTATCGTCTGTTTTGTCTTCTTTTTCAAGCGCTTTTCTTTCTATTTCAAGCTGCATTTTCTGACGAACCAGAGAGTCTATTTCTTCCGGCATTGAATCAATATCAATTCTCAAAGCGGAAGCAGCCTCATCAATAAGGTCAATAGCCTTATCCGGCAGGAATCTGTCCGTTATGTACCTGTCAGAAAGCTTTGCTGCAGCGACAAGAGCAGAGTCTTTGATTCTGATGCCGTGGTGAACCTCGTATCTTTCTTTTAAACCTCTCAAGATGCTTATTGTGTCTTCAACAGACGGTTCATCAACCATAACAGGCTGGAATCTTCTTTCAAGAGCAGCATCTTTTTCAATGTATTTTCTGTATTCGTTTATTGTAGTTGCGCCGACTGTTCTTAAAAGGCCTCTGGCAAGCATTGGTTTTAAGAGGTTGCCGGCATCCATTGAGCCTTCTGTAGCCCCTGCGCCAATTACTGTGTGCAATTCATCGATAAACAGTATAATCTCGCCGTCAGAGGCTTCAACTTCTTTTAGCACGGCTTTGAGTCTTTCTTCGAACTCGCCTCTGAATTTTGCACCCGCAACGAGCGCCCCTAAATCCAGCGCAATAAGCTGAGTATTTTTAAGGCTTTCGGGGACATCGCCTCTGACTATTCTCTGAGCAAGCCCTTCTACAATAGCCGTTTTTCCGACCCCAGGCTCACCTATCAATACAGGGTTGTTTTTTGTACGTCTGTTCAACACCTGAATAACACGTCTTACCTCTTCATCACGCCCTATTACAGGGTCGAGTTTGCCGCGTTTGGCAAGGTCTGTCAGGTTCTGTGAATATTTTTCAAGTGCTTTAAATTTTTCTTCGGAATCTTTTGAATCCACTTTATTTTGACCTCTTATTTTTTTCATTTCGTTTAAAATTTTGTTTCTGTTAACGCCGAATCTGTCAAACAGAGCTTTAATCTTCGACCCTTCAAAAGAAGTTATTGCGAGCAAAATATGCTCGATGCTTATGTAAGTATCCTTAAGAGCCTCAGCCTCGTTTTGAGCAAGGTCAAGAAGTTTTATTGTGTCCTGCGAAAGATAAAGCTGCTGTGTGTTAACAGGCTGCTGAACCGTCGGAAGATTGTTCAACTCCGACATCACTGCGTCAACAAACTGCGGGCGGTCAAGTTTTAGAGCTTTCAAATAGTCTTTTGAAATGCCGTCCTTATCCTCGAGCATCGCCATTACGATATGTGCAGGCTCAAGCTGTGTATTTTGAAACTTTGCCATCAGCTGTTGTGCCGAGAAAATAATCTCCTGTGTCTGGTTGGTAAGTTTGTTAAAATCAATCATTATGTATATACCTCACAATCTGCTGTTCTTCTGACCGTAAGTTCATAAATGCAATTATTCGACCTGTAACAGAAAAACAACTTAATTTTATTTATATTCTCATTTTAATGAGGTTTTTTACAAAATCATTAAAAATTAATTTTTATTTAATTTTTTCATATCCCGACATGAACATAGAAAATAATGTTGATAATAAAATCAGCCGCAAGCAGATAAAACGTAGATAAAATAGCAGATTGAGTCGTTGATGTTCCCACATCTTTTGCGCCGCCTCGGGTTTTATAGCCCTGTGTTGCACAAACGAGTGTTATTAATATGCCGAAAACAAAAGCCTTTAAAATACTTATATAAATATCTTTAGCTTCCAAAAGCAGCCATACCGTATTCATAAAGCGGTTGGGATGCAAACCTATTGCGAAATACGCAACCATCATCCCGCCAACAATGCCGATAAATTCAGCAAGAATAACAACCATAGGCACGGTCAAAGCAGAAGCAATAAGCCGCGGAGCAAAATAATAGCCCACAGGCTCAACGCCTAATGTTTTTATTGCATCGACCTGTTCCGTAACCCGCATATTAGCGACCTCAGCGCAGATGGCAGTGCCGGCTCTGGCACCTATTGCCAGTGCGGCAAAACCGGGAGCGATTTCTCTAACAAGAGCAACTGCAATAAACCCGCCTACATAGCTTTCTGCACCGCTCATAAGAAACTGTTTTGAAATTTGCAGAGAAATCACTGCCGCCGCAATAAAAACTATTGTCAAAGATATAGACAGCGAGTCATAGCTAATCATTGCAGCCTGTGATATGACAGAGCCGAATTTTGTGCTGCCGCTGAAAATATATTTTAAAGTTTTTATAAAGTTTTGGACACAAAGTCCGAGAAAATTAATCATAATAAGGAATTAATCGTAAATTGGTGTGCACCATTTTTTGTATTTTTCAACCTTGCCTTTAACAACGTCAAAGTATAGTTTTTGAAGCTCTCTAGTGTGCTCTCCGACAGCACCTGTGCCGATAGGCCTGTGATCTATTGAGGTAATCGGGCTTACCTGAGCACCTGTACCGCAGTAGAAAGCTTCATCAGCAACATAAAGCTCTGTCCTTGAAATTTCTCTTTCGCTTACCTTCATACCGAGCACATTTTTGCCCAATTCAAGTATTGTGTTTCTTGTTACACCGACAAGGATGTTGTCGGTAGTTTGAGTTGTTACGAGAGTGTCGCCTTCAACAAGGAACAAGTTCATAGCAGAACCTTCTGTAACTTTGCCAGCCTGATCAAGAACGATTGCATCATCAAATCCCGCCATCTTGGCATCTGTGACAATCAGAGCGGTGTTTGCATAAGAACCGGAAACCTTGGCTCTGGGGGGGATTGCATTGTCGTCGTTTCTTCTCCAGTTTGAAACACAAACGCTCAAACCTTTGTCCAAATCAATATATTCGCCCATCGCAAACGAAAAGATTAAAACAGCATCAGGGTTATCAAGAAGGCTCGGCCCGATTTTTAAGGCATTCTTATAGACCTGAGGTCTTATGTAAACGTCTGTCTTGTAGCCGTTCTTTTTCAATAGTTCTTTTGTCAAGCCGCAAAATTCTTCAACGCTAAATTTGGGATCCATGTGCATAATTCTGCAGCTGTTCACAAGTCTTTCAAAATGCTCTTTCATTCTGAAAGCATACAGCTGGTCTTCTTCTTTGTTGTAATATGCGCGAATCCCTTCAAAAACAGATGTACCGTATAGAAATGCATGGTTTCTGACAGGTATTGAGGCTGTTTTTGCGTCAACATATTCACCGTTTAAATAAACATATTCTGTTGTCATCTCGAATCTCCTTTCGGCTGTGACAGACTATTTGTTTTTAATTATTTTATTATCGCGATTTTTTTGTGTATTGGCAAGAATTTTTATAAATTTTTAATACGATGAGCGTCTAAAGACGCTCCTTAATAAAATGTTACATATATGAAAGAAAGCGCTGCACAATAGAAACCAGTATTCAAAGTGGTAAAATTTTCAAAATTAATGTTTAAAATTTTGAAAATTGGGAATTATTAATTTAGATGGTTAGTTAAACACGGGAACGTTAATTATGAAAAAGCGCAAAAATCATAAAAAATGTCTATATAACAGTATTTCAGCTACTACCCCCCCCCCCGAAGGCTGTAATTCAATAATATCAAGGGTTTTAAACGCTATGGATTTTGATAAAAATTTACCGTCTTATACCGAGTCCTCTTCACGTCATCCTGAGGAAACGCAGTGCCCGAAGGATCTACGTGTCTCAAAAGAGATTCTTGCTCGAGATGTAGGCGAGGCC
>CALVAT010000009.1 GCA_944325565.1 Candidatus Gastranaerophilales bacterium | reverse complement strand
CTGATACCCACAGGGTTTTAAAAGTTATAAACGCAGCGGAATTTTACGTAGACTTCAATGACAACGATGTTGCGGACACAGATGAGCTTGTAAAATTAATACAATTTGACATTGAACCTTCTGAAATTACGACGATAGATGCGCTAAAGCTTAACTATCTAGGTCAAAAATTTGCAAAAGAACAATTGCTAAACAAGCAGGTTAAAATCATACGTTCAAATGAAATTAGTGTTGTTTTACCTGACGGTAACGAATACAACAAACTGCTTGAACAGAACAGCTATGTACTGACAAAAGAGAATAATGAAAAGGTCAGAAAAAATATTGAATATGCAAATACGCTGAATCTTGTAACCTACAATACAAAAACAAATAAATATCACAAGCTTGATTGCAAATTTGCATTATTATCCCCGAATATTGAAGTTATTCCCTCTTCACAACTGCACAAACATGCAAAACCCTGCAAAAACTGTCACATTAATGCTGCGAAAAAAGAGACCGGCACCGAAAATAAAACGACCAAGCGACAAAAATATCCGAGATATAATTATGAAAAATATTCTCCTACATACAAAGATAACTTTATAGAATTTTATACAACCGATTTTACAAAATACTACTACCCATCCAATAAATGCTTCACAACAGTCTGCAAATCACTAATTAATGAAATAAACAAGGCCAAAACAACGATTGATTTTGCTATATACGGCATTGACGGCCAGCCGGAAATAAACAATGCACTGCTGCAAGCACAAAAAAGGGGTGTAAAAATACGCTGGGTTTATGATACGGATAAAAACGGCACAACCATATATAAAGAAAGCCTTGCCCTTGCAAAACAACTGCAAAATAACAGGCGGGATATAGATTACAGTGACGAAATAAAGCAGAAAGAGAACGTAAAAGATGCAATTATGCACAACAAATTTTTTATCTTTGACAACAATAAAGTCTGGACGGGCTCTGCCAATATTTCGCATACCGATTTATCCGGTTTTAACGCAAACTCAGCTGTATTAATAACATCAGCTAAAATAGCTGAAATTTATAAAACAGAATTCGAACAGATGTACAAAGGAAAATTTCATATTTATAAAGAAAAAACATCCGACAATATCAATCTTTTAGGTGATTCAAAGATTGCAGTTTATTTTTCTCCGCAGGATAAAATCATAACCAACCGCATAATACATTTGCTCGATTCGGCAAAGACATATATCTATGTTCCAGTTTTTGTTGTTACCCACAAGGATTTTAACGGCGCATTGATAAGAGCAAAAAACAGGGGTGTTGACGTTAAAATTATTGTAGACGCAACCTCAGCGGGGCAAAAATATTCTTCTGTTAAATTTTTAAGAGAAAATAAAATTCCTGTAAAAGCAGAAAACAGAGCAGGCAAAATGCATATGAAATCAATCATAATTGACGATAAATATTCGATTATCGGATCTATGAACTTTACAAAAAGCGGCGAAAGATATAACGATGAAAATGTTTTGATAATAGAAAATCAAAAACTTGCTCAAGCGTTTAAAAAAGAATTTTTACATTTCTGGCAACAAATCCCTGACAAATGGCTGTATAAAAATCCGGGAGCAGAATCCTTTAATTCAATAAATTCATGCTATGACGGAGTAGATAATGACTTTGATGAAAAAGTTGATATGTTAGATGATTCGTGCAATTTTAAATTGAAAAAACAGACAATAGCAAAATGAATTAACTAATGTTAAAGATTAGTCATAATTATGATTTATTGTAAAATATAAGTATGCTGAAAAAATTTATATTAATAATTTTTATATTCATAATCAACTTATTTAATTGGGCAGGAGCATCAGAGGTTTACAAAATCAATTCGGTAAATTTTGACAACTCCGATAACGTCATATTTCTTGCTTCAACATCAAAAGTACAATATATCAATGTAAAATCAATGAAGCTTACAGAGCCTGACAGAATTTTATTCGACATAGAAAACTCTGTGCTTACACGCCCGAATTCAAGCTGGACTTTTAAAAACAGCGACATACAGCAGGTCAAAGTATCACAGTTTACAACGAACCCCAATGTTGTAAGAATTGTAATAACATACAACAAAGATTTCAAAGCAGATAAGGTGCGAATACACAGGGTGGACAACAACCTTGTTATCTCATATAACAAGAACCTTTTTCCACAAAGCGATTTAAGAAGTGTATACAACGACGAAAAAGCAGCTGAAAACTATTATGAATATACTACTTTTACAGAAGATGAAAAACAAATTCAACAGGCAACCGACACAAAAACACAACCTGCGACAGAAGTTGTAGCCGTTCAAAAAGCATTCAACTCAAAAGGTGAACTTATAAAACCGGATGCAGCAAAAATTGTAATAAATAGCCCACCTGTATCAAAATTAAAATCAGTTTTTTATGTTAATAAAATAGATATAAAACGAGGTAACGCATTAATCAGAGGAATAGGCTCAATCGGCATAGAAAAGCCTTTTGTTGTTAAAGAACCGGACAGACTTGTTTTTGACTTGCCCAACACTTATGTTGCACAGGATATAAGAAACAAAGAGTTTGTATTATCAGAAAAAGAAACTATCAAAATAGGACAATTTGAACCAACAAAAGCAAGAATAGTTGTCACAACAACAGAGCCGGACAAATTCAGACCTATATATTCTTATGACTCCCAGAGCATCTTTCTTGCACATGATGCAAGAATACTCGGTCTGACTTTGTATGACAAAACCTCTGCTATTTACACTTACAGCGCCAAAAAGAACAATGACACAACAGATACACTTCAATTTACATTTACGGAACCTATTATTCACTCTATAAAAAAATTAAATAATGTACTGGAAATCAATCTTTATAACTGCTCGGGCTTTAATCATGAAGCTTTTAAAAAGAACCTTAATTCAGAAGTATTTGCAAAATTGAGAACAGAAGCACTGCCATCATATGGAATTAAGCTGATTATCCCAATTAAAAGTACAACACAGGTCAACTTTAAACAGAGCTTTGATAACAAACAGCTAAGTCTGCAGCTCACAACACCCAAGGACAGCGAAATTAATAAATCAGGGCCTATGTTCATAAAACGCAATCCTAATGTCAAAACAATCGTTATTGACCCCGGACACGGCGGCAGTGACGTAGGCGCAACAAGAGAAGGCATATACGAAAAAGATATTACTCTTGATATATCCAAACGTCTGGCGAAAATTCTTGATAAAAAAGGATATAATGTCTTAATGATAAGAGATAAAGATGAAACTGTATCTTTGCAGGACAGAGTAAAATATACGGAAGAAAATCACGGCGATCTTTTTGTCAGCATTCACGTAAACTCCAGCGTAACACCTGAGGGCGTGGGACTAGAAACACACTACTTTACCGATCAATCTTATGATTTTGCACAGATTGTACATAAAGAGTTTGCGAACGCAATAAAATCGAAAGACAGAGGATTGTTTAAGTCTAGATTTTATGTTATAAAAAATACTACCTGTCCGTCTATACTGGTGGAAACAGGCTTTATATCAAACCCCGAGGAACGTAAAGAGCTGATGACCTCGGAAAGAAAACAAAAAACAGCAGAAGCCATAGCAAAAGGAATACAAAAATATCTGGGCAAAGAGTGATGGAAACATTTGATAACACAATCGATACCAGGGCAATCGGTGTAATGGATTCGGGAGTAGGGGGCTTAACTGTCTTAAAACAGCTATTGTCCGTTTGTCCTAAGGAAAATTATATCTATTTCGGTGACACAAAAAATCTGCCCTACGGTGAAAAATCAAAAGAACAATTAATAGAAATTGTTAAAGAAATATTTGAATTTTTTGAGCAAAAAAACGTTAAAGCTGTTGTACTTGCATGCAATACTACTTCGGCAACTGCGTATGAAGAACTGAAAGATAAATATCCATTCAAAATCTATCCACTTATACAAAGTGTCGCACAATATATGTCAGCAGATAAAGGGCTTTTAAAACTCGGTGTAATGGCAACAGAAGCAACAGTTAAAACAAAAACATACACAAAAGAATTTAAAAAATATAACACAGATATTGAGGTAATTGAGCAGGCTTGCCCGCTGTGGGTTCCGATTGTTGAAAAACATCTTACAAATTATGACGAAAAGCAGGCAATATACGGTTATTTAAAAAATGTTCTCGAGTTTAACCCTCAAAAAATCATTTTAGGCTGCACACATTATCCGTATCTTATGGATAAAATTTCAAAATACGCACCTCGGGAACTATTTATAAATCCGGCTCAAATTTTTGCCCGTTACATTATTGATGATTTAAAACAAAATAACCTGATAAACAAAACACAATCAGGCAGCGTACATTATTACGCAAGCTCAAATCCTGATAACTTCAGACAAAATGCAAAAATGTTTTTAGAAATTGACGAAACGCCACAGCTTATAGAAATATAAAAGATTTCCAATTATACATACCATATTCCTGCAATAATACAGATGAGATTTTGCAGGAATTTTTTATTATAAACTTTTGTTAAGATGTGCGCAATTTTTGAAGATAGAAATACTTTATATATATGAAAGCTCTCTCTTCTTATTTAAATTACAAGACCCAGGAGGGTCTTTTTTTTATGCAAATATTTTTTCCAAAAGTTCGTTGTAAACGTCAATTGTTATATGACAAATAGCCAGCCTTCTGTCAACAAGACTCTTAATAGTTGCTTCAAAACATTTGAACAAAGCTTTATCAAGCCCACTGTCTTCTTTGAGAAGCTCCATACACTCGTTGCGAAAAGATAAATCCCTTGTTCTGGACTCAATTTTGTCAGCGAGAAATATTATCTTTTCAAAGTCAGTCATTGCGCATCTTCCCAGAGTATGCCACCTTATTGCGTCAAGTATATCTTTATCCGTAACATTAAATTTTGTTCTGGCAATATAGGCGCTAACTGGTGCATGCAGGGTTTTGTAATTCAAAAGCTCGCACTCTTGAACTTCCGGAATATGCTCTTTAATAATCTCTAACAATTTTTCATTAGGAAAACACTTTGCTGCATCGTGTAACAAACCGGCAAGTCTTGCTTTTTCAACATCAAGATGAAACATCTGCGCCAGCTCAACGGCCGCATCCATAACGCCTAATGAATGAATATAACGTTCTTCGACAAGGTTATCTTTAAGCCAGTTTTCTATCTCTTGAGTACTAATATTTGTATAAGCCATATTTATCAATGTATTTTTCCACTTCTTTCGGAACCAGTGTTTTTATAGGAATACTGTTCGTAATATTCTCTCTTATTTGCGTCGATGAAATATCTAAAAAAGGCATTTTCATCATTGTGTAATTATACCCTTTATCCTTTAATTTTTGCAAACAAATTTTATCCTGCTTAAGCTGTTTTTCATCCTCTCTAACAAACAGAATAAAATCAACAAGCTCTTTGAGTTTATCAGACTCATACCAGCTTTCTATATTTTTAAAAGCGTCAGTTCCTATTATAAAACTGATTTTACCGTCTATATTATACTGATTATACAATTCCCTGACAGTGAGATAGGTATAAGACAGGCCGCTTCTCAAATATTCAATATCAGAAACTTCTAAATATTCTTTATCTTTTACAGCTATTTCAGCCATTTTCAGCCTGTGATAAGCTAAATCTCTGTCCACAGATTTATGCGGGGGATTGGCCGCAGGTATAACGAGAATTTTGTCAAAATCAAACTGTTTTTTTGCGTATTCACAAACTTTGAGATGTGCATTGTGTATGGGGTTAAACGTTCCTTGAAACAAACACAACTTCATCGACAAAAACTCTCCTTGTATTCCATTTAGACTTATCGTGGCAAAATTATATCTTTAAAATAAACTTCTTCAACAAGAGCCAGAATCCTGTTAATAAACCTTTTGTAAGCTGCTCTATCAGCTTCACCTGAAAGAATAATATCAGCTTTCATTGCAGTTGGATGAATATGTATTTTGGCCTTTGAAGAAGCGTTTTCGTAAACTTCATCGGCCGAATCACCCAGCCCTCTGGCCTGCGCTCTTTCATAGAATCTTGATTTTTGCACCTGATGAGAAACATCAACATAAATTTTAAAATCAAATGCATCCACAACTTTTTCTGTCAGAGTAAACAATCCTTCTGAAATTATTACCTTGGAAGGAACAGCCTTTGTAACATTATCTTTTCTTATTGCTGTACCCGACATATCGTATTTCGGAAGATAAACAGTGTCACCGAAAAGGAGCTGCTTGATATGTTTTTTCATTAACTCAAGCTCAAGAGCTTCCGGTACATCAAGGTCATAATGTTTTGCGAACTCTGCAAAACTTCCGGCTTTTTTAACCATTTCAGAACGATCATAATAATAGTCGTCTGTATTCAATCGTGTAATAACATCTTTTATACAATACTCATCAGCAAAAGCCTGAATTGTGCTGATTATATCATAAGCTATCGTTGACTTTCCGCTGGCCGTTTCTCCTGCAATACCAATTGAACAGGAGCGTTTAATATTTCCAGACAAAAACAGAGCCATTTTATAAATAGCATTATTGCTCACTTTTTTAAAAATGGATTCAGATGAGTTAACCTCATCAAAGAAAATTTTATTTAATCTCTTTTCAATATAATGAAGAAGAATTTTATCCTGCTGTTTCGTATTCAGCGGCAGTTGTTTTTGGGGAGAAGATATAAAATCTTGTGATACAGTGTTTTGCAATTTGGAATTCCTTTGCATCGTTTTGTTAAAATAAAAACCGAACAAAAAATTTTTTGCCGGTTTTTTTATTTAATTCAAACTTTTTTAACAATATTGTTTTTTTCATCAACCATTACGACTGTCGGAACGAATCCTGCCTTTTCTTCGAGTGTCATCATTGCATAAGAAACAATAATCACCTTGTCACCTACCGCAACCTTTCTGGCGGCCGCCCCGTTGAGGCAAATATCTCGATTGCCACGTTTACCTTTGATAACATAAGTTTGGAAGCGCTCTCCATTGTTAACATCAAGGATATCAACCTTCATACCTTCCAATAGATTGGCCGCTTCCATCAGTTCTTCATCAATTGTAATTGAACCGACATATTCTAAATTAGCGTCCGTAACCGTGGCTCTGTGTATTTTAGAGTACAAAAATTCAATTTGCATAATTACCTCGTCTGATATTCTATCAGAAAAACAAATTGATTGCATAAAAAATATATAAAATTGTTAAAATTGTAAATTTCTTAAAAAGAAACTGACTCAATTTCTACTGTGCGGCGTGCGCAGCCGGTAATAAAAATCTAAAATATATGTACGCAGAGCTCATTAACAGAGATACAAAAGTTATACTGGCACCGTATTTTAAATATTTCATAAAAGAAATAGGCTTGCCGTAAGCAGCAGCAGTTTCTGAAACGATTACGTTCGCAGCAGCGCCTATTATAGTCATGTTCCCCCCTAGACAAGCCCCTAAAGACAAACACCACCAAAGAGGATGAGCATACTGAGCCCCCTCAACGAGTTGTATTTGATATATCATGGGCGCCATAGTAGCCGTATAAGGGATATTGTCGACAATACCGGACAAAATACCGGATGCCCACAAAATCAACATGGCAGCTGCAGATTCATTTCCATTTGTAACATCAAGAATCCATTTTGCCATTATTGAAATTCCGCCCGCAGCCTCAAAACCGCCTATTATTATAAAAAGTCCTATAAAGAAAAATATTGTATTCCATTCAACACCTTCCAGTATTTGTTTAGGCTCTTCGAAAATCATCAAAAAGCTTGCTCCAGCGAGCGCTATGACATAAGACTCGAGATGGATTACATCATGCAAAATAAATCCCAGTATAACAAGCAGAAGAATAACCGAAGAACGTATTGCAAGAGCTTTATCAGTTATAGTTTGCGAGTTATCGAGTTCTGCTACCGCATCCATTTTTTCTTTTGTTGCTACAAGATCTTTTCTAAAGCACAGCCACAGAATAAACATTGTTACAGCAAAAATCAAGCATACAATATCTGTAAGTTCAAGCAGGAATGTCATAAAAGTAAACCCTGCCTTGCTGCCTATAATAATATTAGGCGGGTCGCCGATAAGCGTAGCTGTACCACCTATGTTTGAAGCAAGAATTTCTGTTATCAAATAAGGTATCGGATTAATATCCAGTTTCTTTGCTATCAAAAAAGTAACGGGAACGACAAGGATAACAGTTGTAACGTTATCCAAAAAAGCTGAAGCAAAGGCAGTAAAGCAACCTAATGTGATTAAGATTTTAGTCGGATGTCCTTTTGTCTTTTTTAAAAGAGAATTAGCTATCCAGGTAAAAATACCGCTTTTACTTGCGATTCCGACTATAATCATCATACTTATTAAAAGGAAAATTACATTAAAATCAACAAAATTTATAAAATAATGAGGATCAATTGTGTCATGCCCTTTTGATTGAGCAAGAAGCCCGAGTATAAGAGTTAAAGCAGCCCCGAGCATAGCTACAGTAACCTTTGATATCTTTTCCCATGCAATAAATATATATGCAACAATCAAAATTGTGCTTGAAAACATCAATGCGTGACTTTGTATATAATTTACAATTGTTTCCATAAATCCTCCCTTAAATTATTTATTAATTTTAGCATAATAATTCATAGATTTGTGTTCGCACCATGTTTTTGCAATAATTTAATAACAAGTTAAAAAGAGAGCGGAAAGTATGGGTTTATTAGAATTTTTTAAAGAGCCGGCTAATGCTGAGCCAATTGGTGATAAAGAAAAAATTGATAAAACATATTCTCATTTTAGATGGAGAATGTTTTATTCTTGTTTCATCGGTTATGCAATGTTTTATCTTTGTAAAAAGAATATTGCAGCTGCGCTGCCGTCAATGAGCAAGGAGCTGGGTTATTCTAACCTTGAACTCGGTATTATAGGCAGCTCTTTATATTTCACATACGCTATTGGAAAATTTGTTAACGGCATGATAGCAGACCGCTCCGATGTAAGAAAATTTTTGCCTACAGGTTTGATACTGGCAGGTTTGGCTAATATTTGCTTTGCATTAAGCTTTTTTGTATTTACTCCCGGAAAATTCACTTTCTTCGGATTGCCGAGTGCAACTATTCTGCTATGGGTGCTTGCGTTTTTCTGGGGATGCAACGGATGGTTTCAGTCAATGGGATTTCCTCCTGTTGCCAAAAGCCTGACATACTGGTTTTCTAACTCGGAAAGAGCTACAAAATGGGCTATGTGGTCAACTTCTCACCAGACAGGCACATTCCTTGCTGTAATTTTATCAGGTTTTGTAATTGCAAAATTTGGCTGGCAGGCGGCTTTTTACATTCCGGGTACGCTGGCTATATTGATTGCATTCTGGTTATTTAACCGTTTAAGAGATAAACCACAGTCTATTGGTTTGCCGGATGTAGAAGAATACAGAGAACCTGAAAAAGTCAAAGAAACAGCAAAAACAGAAGCTCAAGATGACGGAACGACATATATCCAGATTCTTATTAAAAATGTTTTAACCAATAAAGCTGTCTGGGCGCTTGCGATGGCTTATGTATTTGTTTATGTAATCAGATTCGGTACTGAAGACTGGATTATTAAATACCTTGTAGAAGCTAAAGACAACTCTCTTGAGCTTGCATCAATGAAACTTGCCTGTCTGCCTTTATTTGGCTTTTTCGGTACAATTTCTGCCGGAGTTATTTCCGATAAAGTATTCAAAGGAGCAAGAGCCCCTATTAATGTTATATTTTTAATCGGTGTAATAGTATGTATGACCGGATTATACTTTAACGGAACAGGCACAAACTTTATTGACAGCGCATTTTTAGCTATAACAGGCAAAGAGCTTGTCGATGTATTTAAAATCAACGGTTCGGGCGTAATTGATATTTTATTAATTGGATTTTCCGGTTTCTTTACTTACGGGCCTCAAATGCTTATAGGCGGCGTTTGCGCTATAGAATCAAGCTCTAAGAAAGTAGCATCAGCAGTAACAGGCTTTACCGGAACATTCGGTTATGTCGGTGCTATGCTCTCCGGACTCGGGACCGGCATGGTGGTTGACAAATTCGGATGGAACGGAGCTTTATTATTCTGGGGATTGTCCGCATTAATATGTGCAGCAATATGTCTGCCAATGTGTTTAAAAAAAACAGCATAGGAATTTAATATGCCTATAAAAAAGATTGCTTTTCTAATTATTTGTTTATTTGTTACAAGCTTCAATTGGAATCAAGTATTCGCAGCAAAGTATTACAAATGTAAGGTACAAATGCCACTTAATGGGGCCCGCCGTATTAATGCAAATTATACCTGGAGCGCTGATGTTATAGAAGGCCCAATATCTGATTGTGATAATGTCTATGACTGTAAGTCTGACGCTGAGACTTGCAGAAGACTTTATCCCCTATTTAATAGGGCCTATGAGTCCTGTGTAAAGAATAAAAAAATAGCTCAACAGGCTCATAGAGAAGGAAATTGTAAAGTGTTTTACAAATAATTTTGTTCCAATTATATGAACGTTTGTTTTGTATGCTATAATTATTTGAACAAAAGATTTTGATTGCAATAGGAGAGTTAGTATGAGAACATCACAGAGATTGGATAAAATTCCTCCGTATTTGTTTGCGGAAATAGACAGAAAAATAGCCGAAGCAAAAGCAAAAGGGCACGATATAATTTCTTTGGGTATCGGCGACCCTGATACACCTACAATCCCCACCGTTGTAGAAGCTATGCACAAAGCTATTGATAATCCGAAAAACCATGATTATCCGCCTTATAACGGTACTGCCGAATTTCGCAAAGCATCTTGCGAATGGATGAAAAAACGTTTCGGAGTTGAGTTGAACCCTGATACAGAAATGCTCTGCAACATAGGTTCAAAAGAAGCTATTGCTCATGTTTTCTTTGCATTTGTTGATGACGGAGATTATACGCTTGTTCCTGATCCAGGGTATCCTGTTTACAAAAACGCAACTATTTTTGCCGGCGGGACACCATATTCTATGCCATTAACAGCCGAAAATAAATTTTTACCTGATTTTGATGCAATCCCAGAAGAAATTGCAAAAAAATCAAAATTAATGTTCTTAAACTATCCCAACAATCCAACTGCTGCTGTTGCGGATTTAGATTTTTATAAAAAAGCTGTTGATTTTTGTAAAAAATACGATATCCTGCTGTGTTCTGATATGGCATACTCTGAAATGACCTATGACGGATACAAAGCACCATCGGTACTGCAGGTTGAAGGAGCAATGGACTGTGCAATCGAGTTTTATTCTCACTCAAAATCCTATAACATGACAGGATGGAGAGTAGGATTCTGCTGCGGTAATGCAAAAGCTATTAAAGCACTCGGTACTATCAAAAACAATATTGATTCCGGCACATTTAAAGCTATTCAAGAAGCTGCTATTCAGGCATATAACGCCCCTCAAGAACAAATAGACAAACTTAACCAGATGTACAAAGAACGTAAAGAAGTTATGGAAGAAGGCTTGAGAGATCTTGGATGGAAGGTTGAACCGTCTAAAGCTACCTTCTATCTGTGGCTCCCTGTTCCAGAAGGATTCACATCTGAAGAATTCGTTACAGTAATGCTTGAAAAAGCACATGTAGTTGTTCCGCCAGGAAACGGCTACGGCAAATGCGGCGAAGGTTTCTTCCGTATTGCTTTAACAAAGCCAGTTGAGCAAATACAAGAAGCATTAAGACGAATGAAACGCGCAGGTATAAGCTATAGAATGGCTAAATAAATTATCTTAAACAATCAATATAGCTAAACAAAAAGAGCGGCAACATCATATAATGTTATCGCTCTTTTAGTCTGTGTAAATATCAATTAACTACTTTTCAGAAGCTGCGTTTTCAGTCTTATCTGTTGCCGGTATTTCTGCAGATTTTTGTTCACCTGTTACAGCAGGTACTTCAGCTTCAGGAGCTTTCAATTCCGGGCCTTGCGGACCATGATGCGGCCCTTGAGGACCAACTTCAGGACCTTGCGGGGCATGATGCGGGCCTCTAGGTCCTTTATGAGGGCCTTTCATTTCTTCGTGATGTTTTGCACATTCCGGACATCCGCAATCACAAGAGCAAGGAACGAATTTTGCTTTTTCAGCCATCATTTCTTCATGCATCTTTTTAAGTTCAGCTTTTTGTTCCTCAGTTAATATAGCTTCGAACTTTTTCACATTTTCTGCTCTTGTTTCCATTTCTTGAGAAACAAGTTTATCTAATTTTTCCTGTTCCTTTTTGATTTTAGCTCTGCATGATTTCAAAGATTTGCTTTCTGCTGCTTTCAGTTCTTCTATTTTAGTTTTTTGTTCATCAGTAAGATTCAATCTTGCTTCGAATTCAGCTTTTTTAGCTTCCCTCATTTTAGCATGCTCTTCTGGTGACATAGGTTTCATACATCTTTCAGGATGATGTTCCATTGGTTGTTGCTGAACGCATTCAGTTTTTGCAGGGCATGTTGCATTTGCAGGGGTAGTACTTACTGCACAAAAAGTGAAAACAGCTGCGGCAAGCATTACAGATGTTAATAGTGTCTTTTTCATGTAATTCTCCTTGTACTAATTCTTAGACATTTTAATTAATTTATTAAGAATTTTAAAATTTAAAAAATAAATTAATTAAAACCACTTATAACCAGTGTAATTATCTTTTTTAAACTGTCAATAGCCCTAAAGTTGTAAAAAATATTACACGAATGTAATACTACAAACTTAAAAAAAGGGATAATAAGTGTAGTTAATACACAATTATTTTGTTAATAAAATTTTGTGAAAGGCAAAAATAAAATATCAATGTCCAAAAAAGGAGTATAAAAAATTGACACAAAATGAAAAAATTTCTGTTTACCTTGTGGAAGATTATCAACTAATAAGAAAATCTATAAAACTAATGGTCAATAAAGCGAAGGATATAGAAATAATAAGGGATTTTGAAACAGCAGAAGAATTTTTACAGGTATTTGAAAATAAACCGTCAGATGTAGTAATAATGGATTTGGGATTACCGGGGATGAACGGGCTGTGTGCAACCAAAATTTTAAAGGATAAATACCCGTCGACAAAAATCATTATTCTGACCTCTCATGAACAAACAGACGAAGTAGTTGCGGCATTGGCCTGTGGAGCCAATGCTTATTGTTTAAAGGACATTGAAGCTGAGGAAATACAAAATATAATAAGAAGTGTTTATAAAGGTGTTATGTGGATTCATCCGAAAGTTTCTGAAGCAACAAGACAAAGCGCACCAAAACCCATTTCTACAGATTTTGATAATTTATACAACAATGTTGCATCCGATACAAATCTTACAGAAAGGGAAGTTGAAGTTCTTAGAAAAATTGTTGACGGCAAAACAAATACAGAAATAGCACACGATATGTGTATTAGTACACACACAGCAAAAGCCCATGTCGGTAATATACTATCAAAATTATCAGTATCCGACAGAGTGGAAGCAGCGGTAAAAGCAGTAAGGGCAAAGATTGTAGATTAGGAGTTTTTAGTGTTAGGGAAAAAATTACACAGGAAAATGTTCTTTTACACCATTTTTCTGATGTTTATAGTATGGATGTTAGCAGAACCTGATACTGCACTTTCTTATCGAGACGCTTGCTTTTTTGTTTTAATGTTGTTTCTTGCGCAAGCCTGGATAGAAAAGAAATACCTATACTCAAAACTCTCCGTTAAATATAAAAATCAAGCGGATTTGCTAAATAACTTATTTTTAAACTGTCCGGATTTAGTATACAGAAAAGACGCAAACCTGAGGTACAAAGACTGCAATCCTATTATGAGAACAATGCTGAATCTTGATAAAAAAGAAAGTATTTTTAATAAAACTGATTATGATTTCTATCCAAGAAAAACCGCAAAGATTATAAGATATTACGACAGGCAAGTTCTTGAATCAGGGCGTATTGTGTCTTATAAAATAGAGAAAAATCAGCCGAACGGTGAAAATAAAATATATGAAACGCTGCTTGCTCCAGTTACTGACAAAACTCATATAACAGGTGTCATTGGTATATTGCGAGATACAACACAGTTTGAAGCACTAAAAGAAAAATTGTTCATACAAAATGCACAGCTGGAAAGTATTCTAAACAATATGCCATATATAGTTTATATGAAAGACTGCGAAGGCAAACTTATTTTCGGCAACAAAAACCTTGAAAAACAAATAGGACAACCTTATGGCAAACTTCTGGGTATAAACTTTAGTGAAAAATATTTTAGCGAATTTATTGAAGAAGTAAAAAAAGAAGATAAACAGGTTATTGAAACAAAAGAAAACATCGTTATAGAAAGACAACTGAATTTTTTTAGCGAAACAAAAGGCTGGTATCAAATCGGAAAATCTCCGATATTAGATCACAAAAACAATGTGGTCGGCATTATAGTTATGATAAAAAACATAGACAATGAAAAAGCTCTGGAAGCCCAGAAACGGAATCTGGTTTCAACAATAACACATGATTTAAAAACACCAACAAACGCACAACTCGGCGCTATGAATATTTTGCTTGACGGCAGTCTGGGAGAATTGAATAAAGAGCAAAAAGAAATGATAGAACTCAGCAAAAATTCTAATATCTATATGAAAAATATGATATCGACAATTCTTTCTGCTTATAAATCAGAAGATGAACCGAATACAGTAATACCTTCTGTTTTTAACTTTTACGAACTAGTTCATCTAACCTCAAAAGAAATAGCTAATCTAGCAATAACAAAACAACAGAACATTGTCATAATATCTCAGTTATTAAACGAAGAAATTCAAGCAGACAAACTGCAAATAAAAAGAGCTGTAATGAATCTATTAGGCAACGCTATTACATACGGATTCGACAAAACAGACATTGTTGTTAATCTGCAGGAAGAAAAAAACGATATTGTCTTTAATGTAGTAAACAAGGGCTATCATATTACAGACGAAAAAATAAGAGAGATATTTGAAAAATACAAAACAAATGAAAATGCCAGATTCAATAAAGCAAGCACAGGACTCGGACTTTACCTTTCCAAAAAGATTATAAAATCTCACAACGGAGAAATTTATGCCAGAAGTGACACAAATAACACCTGCACTTTTGGTTTTAAAATCCCCAGAATTTTTGAAACAGAAGAGTCAAGAATAAAAGAA
Source organism: Candidatus Gastranaerophilales bacterium (assembly GCA_944325565.1). Lineage (GTDB taxonomy): Bacteria > Cyanobacteriota > Vampirovibrionia > Gastranaerophilales > Gastranaerophilaceae > Limenecus. The sequence goes on along the minus strand of CALVAT010000009.1, from coordinate 26,184 downwards.
ATAATTAACTAATTTTCTCCAGTATTTCCTGTTTTTGAGGACACATAAAATGCAATTTTTCAAAGACCTCAGATATGTCTTTTAGAACATCTTTTTTAGTTAAAGCTGTATCTTTATTAACCGGCAAAAAATACAAATCCATAGCTAACGCTCCGTCAGCAGTCGGATAAAAATAATTACAATCCAGCTTATCTGCTCCGCAAGAATTATAAAATTTTATCCTTCTGATTGTATTAATATCCGCCTCGTCCGGTTTTTCCACCTCAAAATATAAACCTTTAACAATATTAAAGGTATTTTCAAAACTTTTGATAATTTTTCTTCCAAATCCACCTGAATAAAACTGAGGAAGAACAGCAATATAGTCAATCCATATAAAATCACATCCCTCGTAAAAAAGAGTGTAACCAACAGTAATATCGTCATTTTTAGCAACATAAAAACGGTAACCACACTTTTCATCCGATAACAGCTTAATAAAATCCTCAAGTTTTTTGAGCTCAGCTTGAGGAAATTGTACAAGCATATATTTATTATAAATTTCTATGAACTCTTCTATACCGGCTTTCTTAATATAAAACATAAAATTTCAATCCATGACCAATTAATGTATAATTAAATATTATAAGGGGTAAAGAAATGAAAAACATTATTTTAAAAAAAGTTATATTAATAATATTTTTCAATACAATCTGTATTGCTCCTGCATTTTGCGCGGGCTCAATGTTTGATAATGACGGAAACTATACCGGCAACTGGAAACAAATGACCAATGTTTCCTCCTCATCAAGCAACAAAACATACTCCAGCTCTTCCTATTCAACCGCAAACTGGTATGCAAACAACAAAAAACAACATGAAGCCGCTGCCTCTTTACCATACTCCGCAGCAAATTATACACAAATGAACACAACACCCTTCAGATACAATACTCTCAACTATACCAGAGTAAGAAAGGTAAAGGGCGGATACGGAGATTACAATGCAAAGTGTTCCGATATCGGAGATGTCAGCTTCTGCCATTAAATTAGCTTTTCTTCAATAATTTTATCTTTACAAATTGGTTTATTGGCTTTGTTTGTAGTAAAATATTGATATAAACAGAGTTTAAGACTAATTGGGGATAAATAAGCATGACTGCAGAAACACATTATGATGCGAGTAATATTAGAGTTTTAGAGGGGTTAGAAGCCGTTAGGATGCGTCCCGGTATGTATATCGGTTCAACCTCACAAAGAGGCTTGCACCATTGCATATATGAGATTGTAGACAACTCTATCGACGAATCTCTTGCCGGATATTGTACAGAAATTACAGTTACTATCAACGCAGATGAAAGCGTTACCGTTGAAGATAACGGACGTGGTATTCCTGTTGATATAAAACCTGATTCTGGTAAATCAGCTCTTGAAATCGTACATACAGTACTTCACGCAGGCGGTAAATTCGGAGACGGCGGTTACAAGGTATCAGGCGGTCTGCATGGCGTTGGTGCTTCTGTTGTAAATGCACTCTCTGAAAAATATGTTGTAGAAGTTTCCAGAGACGGTTATGTATGGCGTCAGGAATATTTGAGAGGAGAACCGACTACACCTGTTGAAAAAATTAGAGAGACAGACAAAACAGGTACAAAAACCACATTCTGGCCTGATCCAGAAATATTTACAGAAACAACACACATTGACCGCGATGTTATTGCCAACCGTTTAAGAGAAATGGCTTTCTTAAACAAAGGCTTGAAAATCAGATACATCGACGTTGAATCAAAAGATGAACAGGATTTTCACTTTGAAGGCGGTATCGGAAGCTATGTTGAATTCTTAAATAAAAACAAAACTGTGTTATTTGAACAGCCTATATATATAGACAAAGCTGTTGACAATATGCAGGTTGAAATTGCAATGCAATACACAGATGCCTATAACGAATCGGTATTAAGCTTTGCAAACAACATCAACACTCACGGCGGCGGTACTCACCTCACCGGTTTTAGAAACGGTATTACCCGTGTATTAAACGATTACGCCAGAAAAAATAAACTCTTAAAAGATTCCGAGGCCAATCTTTCCGGTGAAGACGTCAGAGAAGGTTTAACAGCGATTGTGTCAGTAAAACTGCCCAATCCAGAGTTTGAAGGTCAGACAAAAGACAAACTCGGAAGCTCTGAAGCTACAGCAGCTGTTCAAGACGCTATAAGAGACAAACTGCAGGAGTGGCTGGAGTTTAATCCGAAATACGCAAAAATCATTATAGAAAAAACACTGCAGGCTCAAAGAGCAAGAGAAGCTGCAAGAAAAGCAAGAGAACTTACAAGAAGAAAATCAGCTCTTGAAACTTCTACTCTTCCAGGAAAACTTGCAGACTGTTCAAATAGAGAACCGGAAAAATGTGAACTCTACATTGTAGAGGGTGACTCTGCGGGCGGTTCTGCCAAACAGGGCAGAAACAGAATGTTTCAAGCAATTTTACCATTAAGAGGTAAAATTCTTAACGTTGAACGTGCTCGTCTTGATAAGATGTATGCAAACAACGAAATTAAATCAATGGTACAGGCACTAGGTATTAACATCAGCAAAAACGAGGACGATGTTGATATAGAAAAGCTTCGCTACCATAAAATCATTATCATGACCGATGCCGATGTTGACGGAGCACATATCAGAACATTGCTTTTAACTTTCTTCTTTAGATACGCTAAACCGCTTCTTGACAAAGGCCACGTATTCATTGCCCAGCCGCCTCTGTATAAAATCACAATAGGTAAACAGGCTGAGTATCTTTATGATGACAGAGCTTTAGACAAAATGCTCCGTGAAAGAGGTGTTAAAGATTTAACACTGTACAATAAAGACAAATCAAAAAGTGCAACAGGCAAGGAATTGACAGATCTACTTGCTAATATGTCAACGTTCTATCACTCTTTCAATAACCCACTGATTAATGCTATACCATCGGTTGTTATGAGAGCGTTAATCCGTTCAAATATTGAGCCTGAAGATTTCGATAATCAAGAAATAATGCAGAAACACTGCGATTACATAAATCATTACCTGCAAGACCACGCAGAAAATTACGGTATTGCAGAAGCAAAAGATTACAGAGTTGAGCTCAAATTTAACACAGAAGTTCAAAAGTATAACCTGCTTTTACATCTGGAAAGAGAAACAGAACAGGTTTCGCTAACTGCAATTCTTATTAAAAGTAACGAGTTTCAAAGGGTTAAAAATGCTTATCCCGCTATCAGAAACTACCTTATTGAAGAAGAAAAGGTGCTCGTACTCGATACAGGCAGCGAAGAACTTCAAATTACAGCATTTGCTGAACTCCAGAGAGTTGTTGAAGAAAGAGGCAAAAAAGGTCTTACACTGCAACGATTCAAAGGTCTTGGTGAAATGATGCCGCAGCAGCTATGGGAAACTACAATGGATCCTGCAACAAGAACTCTTTTAAAGGTTCATGTGGAAGATGCTATGCTATGCGATCAGTTATTTGATGTGTTAATGGGCGACAAGGTTGAGCCACGTCGTGACTTTATTGAAACCAATGCAGTATTCGCTCAGAATATTGATACATAATAATCAAAACTCTAGAACAAAAAGGGCGCTTAAAGTGCCCTTTTTTGTTCTCAACAAAGTTAAGAATTATTAAAATAGATAATTTATAATAGCAAAAATTATTATTTATGAACTTATATTGAGAGAAAATACAAACATCATTAGAGAGGTTTTAACATGAACATTAATAAAATCCAATCTGTTTCTGTTTATTCAAATAAAAATAATAAACAAAACCCAAATTCAATCTCATTCAAAGGCGCCAGAACTGAAGTTTTAAAATATGCGTTAAATATCAACAAAACATATGAGCCAAATATGTTCACTACACAGGTTGCGGCCTTTTTAGACATGCCCAAAAGAGAGATTATACCATTTACTGAAAAATTAAAAAAACATAAAATGAATTTGCTATACAAACTCTCAGATAAATTCAATAGAGATACATACTTCAATGCCAATTTAAATACAGAAAAGAATAAAAATCTTGTTTTTGATATATACAATAAAATCAAATATCCTCAGGATACGCATACAAAATTAATAGACTCAACAAACTACTCGTTTGAGCAGCTAAATAAAATCTTTGATATTACAGAAAAAGATCCTAAAAAATTGAAACTCGCAGATAATTTGCTCTCAACATATACATCAACATCACCAATAAGTGATTTAAAATTTAACACATTAGAAGAATTTTTAACTACTCCATCTGCGACAAAAATTTCTTCACAATATGATGATTTCAAACCTTATATCGAGCTAAATGCAAGCAATAAAGACATTGTAAAAAATCTCGAAGCCGAAATACAAAAAGGCTACAACAAAAACACATACATACAAAAATTAAACATTGAAAAACTAACCTCCCAACAGAATTTATGCCGCATTATTAACCCTGACTTAATCGAGGCAAATTACAAACAAGAGGGGGTTGACCTTCTAAAAAATTTAAATAAAGCTTATGCTGGTGAATCTGACATAGAATATTCGGCAAAAGAGTCTGCTGCGTCAGCAATTATGGATATATACAACTCCACAACAAAAGAAAATTTTAAAACAAGATCTTCTATTTTAAAATTCATTCAAACGCGTTTTGAAATAAATAAAAAGCTTGAAAATGCACCTTTAGAAACGGTTAACAAAATATTTCAAAAAATAGATTCAGACAAAGAGGCACAAAAATTTGTTGATGCAACAGTGAATAAGAAAACACTATTTGAATCTATTTCACAGATTGAAGATACATTATCAAATGCAAATTTAAAAAAGCTTAATAAACGTTTAGATCTGACAGAATATGCTCTTATAAAGAGAGAAAATCTCGCAGAGTTTTCACAGAAAGATTTTAAAACAGTTGACAAACAAATAAAAATAGCCCAAAAAGAAGAAAAAATGCAAATGGACAGACTATTTTATTCGCCAAATCCAATTATAACCGACTTACACATATTAAAAATGAAAATAAACGGATTTATTGATAAAATAGTTAACAAATCTAATTAATAACACCAAAAGGCTGATAATATCAGCCTTTTATTGTATTAACTTTTGTATAGTTAATTTATCTATGCTAGCAAAAAATATTTTTAGACGGTTTAAAACAAATGGACGATAAACTGTCTTATAAATAAATCCTTTAAATAAAATTTTTATCGGGTTAAGATATTATTCTCAAGGTATTTAGCTAAGAATGAACAGCGTGAAAATCGGACAAATTGAACCAAAACATCAATACGGTCTGAAGCGAAAAGAAATCCGTTACCAATACGCGGAACAAGGTTCGCTCCACTCGGGCAAACAAGATACCTTACAGAATAAAAGTATACAATCAAAACCCTTGCAAGAAGGTGCAAATGCGCAAATATCTTTCAAGGGTTTTGGTTTTAATGCTTTAAATTCTAAACTACCTCTCAAACCGGTAGTAAAGCTTGTCCCGCAAAACCTTCAGGATAAAGTTTTTGAATCATTAAAAAGAATCAACCCGCAGCAACTAAAATACTATACAGATATAAAAAACGACTATATTAACTACATACTTAAACATGAAGATTTTCAAAAACAAAACGTCCTAAGCCAGACAATACTGGAAAATATAAAACAGGGACAACTTATTTATATCCCCAAAAAGCCGTTGATTACCAAATTTTTTACACAACTTATTTCACCGCTAACAGCCATATACAAATGGGGTGAAAAATTAGTATTGCCGAAAGATTCCCCGATACTAATGAAAAGAGCAGAAAAAGAAAAAATTATAAAAAATTTCCGCTCATTAGAGGGGCTCTTAAAATCACATGAAATATGGGAGAATGGATATCGTAAAAAAAGCGGCCATACAAAATTTAACGAAAGCAGCAAATTCTTAATTCCAGACGATATTTTGGAAGGAAAAATCAATCGCCGACGCAACAAAGTCGTTGACCCCAATAAGGGGAAATACTCCTCAAACTCTCTTATGATAGGCAACAGGCTTATCTCAGGTATTGTATATTCTTACTTTCTGGGTACAGATGCATACAATACAACAATGAGATACAGCAATGACCATACAGAAGCAGCAAATCAAAGAAAATCCCGTATTGCACAGGAATTTTCGAGAATCGGTATGAATATGTATATCCAAAACCTGCTGTTCGGTACTTTTGAAACAGCAGTTAACAGAAGCCTGCTAACTGCTATGTTTGTATCAGGCTCAACCGTTGCTTTTTCTGAAATTTTAGGCAGAAAACTTGTCGGCAAACCCATTATGCCATCTGATAAAGACACCCTCGATAAACTGGAAAAAGAAATGTATGAGAAAAAGGGGATTCTTCCATCTATTGGCAGGCTGTTGACAACAGTTAAGAAAAAAGACCCAACACCTGCATCTCAAAATACCGGCAAAAATATTACATTTGAAAAAACAAAAGCAAATGACACTCTGTTTAAAGCTTTTGCAAAGAAGTCTGAAGCAACAATAGCTGACCAGCCGCTGAAACATAATGTTCCTCCCTCTTTTAAAGGATATTATCGTGTTGAAAAATTAATTGACAGAAATAAGCTGGCTCAAATAATCAAAATTCTGGAACAAACAGATGAACAAACAGCACAAACTATTAAAAAAGCTATTTTAAAATCAGTACAAAAATCAAACTTTTACAAAACACAAAATCTCAAAGCTCCGTCAGACTTTAAAGAGTTAATCAATACAAAAGAATATAATCAGATTCCGCTTGGTACACAAGAAACCATCTGGGGTAAATGGACTAAAAGCATACTTGTACCTGTTAATTTTATAAAAAATCTTTCAAAGTCAACCTCAAAACTATTACAAAATACTTATAATACAATTCTTGGCAAAAAAAATAATGCTCTTGAAGAAGAATTAAAAAATATTCTAAAAACTGACAACAGTTATAAAAAAGAATTCCAAGACTATCTTAATCAACGAATGAAGCTAGAAGTGTGGAAGACTTCACCTCTGTCTGATTATGACAAAGAACTCAAAATCTACAAAGAATTTAAATCCTCAAAAAAGAAAGAAATAGAAGACATCGAAGGGGCAAAAAATATTCTGCTCTGGCTTGATAAACAGCTAAAACGAGAAAATATCCAAATTCAGCCTGACGGAACGCTTAACAAAGCAGATCTGCAAAAGGTACAAAACATCTTAAAAGAGTCGGTAATGCGTGCGGATGGAGAAAAGCAGCTCGAATACGACGGAAATACACTTGCACAGACAAATATAAATTTATCACGTGCAATAACGACTCTTTTCCTTGTTACAGATGCCTACAACCTGACTATGCAATATAGTAATGACAACAGAAAAGATGCAAATAAAAGCGCCAAAAACAGAGCTGCACAAGAAATTTCAAGAATCAGTGTTTCTGCATACATTATGGCGTTTGTCCATAATCTTCTGTCAAAACTTTGTAACTCCAGCCTTGCAGGTGCATTTACTCTGACAGCGCTAACATCTTCCATTAACGATTCTATCTCAAGACAGGTTGTCGGTGTCCCGCTAAGCGCTAAAACACAGGAAGAACTTGAAGAAATCGACAGAAAAAATGCACAATCCAAAAGTCCTATTAAAAAAGCTCTAGCATACTCTATAGGTAAAAAATCAGCACTGCCGCCTAAAGATATAAAAGAAAAAACAGTTAATAACGATATAGACTACTTTTCTAATGACTTTTTTATAACACCGGAAATTAATTAACTATCTGTATTTTTAATATAAAATAATAAAATGGACTCTAAAAAAAATCAAAATCAGGAATTTCAACACTACACGGTAATGGCTCACGAGGCCGTAGATGCTCTGAATTGTGAATCCGGAAAAATATATGTAGATGCGACTCTGGGCGGCGGCGGTCATAGTGAACTTATATTACAAAAGATTCAGCCTGACGGACAATTAATAGCATTCGATGTAGATAATGACGCAATCAACTATGCGTCTAAAAGGTTGAAAGATTACGATAACTTAACAATAGTACATGAATCTTATTCTAATATTAAGCAAGTGTTACAAAATCTTGGAATAAAAGAAATAACAGGCGGCATTGTCTTTGACCTCGGTGCATCGTATCATCAGTTGACAAAGCAGGAACGGGGTTTCAGCTTTATGAAGAATGCTCCGCTGGATATGCGATTCAATACAGACAGCGATTTTAGTGCTTATGATGTAGTAAACGGTTACAGTGAAGAAGACTTAATCAGAATTATAAGCGAATACGGTGAAGAAAAATTCACAAAAAGAATTGTAAAAAATATAATAAACAGCAGAAAGACCAAAAACATTGAAACAACGCTAGAATTAGCAGAAATAATAAAAAACTCGGTTCCAAAAACAAAAGAAAAAATTCACCCTGCAACACGCACATTTCAGGCTATTAGAATAGAAGTTAATAATGAATTACAAAATATTAAAAATACATTAAATGAAGTGCTTACTTTATTATCAGTTAATGCTATAATTAGTGTAATAAGTTTTCATTCTCTTGAGGATAGACTTGTAAAACAGTGTTTCAAGTATTATGCGTCAAAATGCCGCTGCAAACCTAATGAACCTGTTTGCCACTGCAAACCGCCGATGCTTGAATTAGTTAATAAAAAACCAATAACAGCTTCAGAACTAGAGATTAAAGAAAATCCTCCGTCAAGATCTGCAAAACTGAGGATAGCAAAAAAAATTACGTCATGGGAGAACTAAATTGACAAGACCCGTAATCGATCAAAAGAGCAATTACAACAGATACCGTAATACAAACGGTCAAACTACTCCCCCTGTTATTAACGGTTATTTTCCTGAAACACACAAAACATATAAAGAAATGGCCATATCAAGAGTAAATAAAACTCTTTGCGCTATTCTTGCTATGTTTATTTTAATTTCAGCTGTAAGCTATTATTTTGTAACCTCAAGCGAAATAACACTGAATAAATATAGAAAACAGGTTCTTGCGCTTAATGACGAAAATGTGGAACTTCAAAATAAGCTCGATTATCTGAAATCCTACTACAATGTAGATAAAGCAATGCAAAAACAACACCTGTTGCAAAAGGCCAAAAACGTTATCGAAGTTAAGGGTACTCCGGCAACAGCACCTGTTGACAAAACAGCTATGGCATCAAAACAACAAAAGCAGTTCCAGTGGTCATTAGGTTTTTAATTTTTAAATTATGTCTAAAAAATATACAGATGAAATTAGTGCAATAACAGCTGAAATTGAAGAAAGAGGAGATAATCAGTATAATCTCTGGGAACTTTATTATCAACGCGGTTATTTGTACTTTTTAAACAATGAAGATGATAACGCAAAAGCTGATTACAAAAAGGCAGAATCGCTCGGACTGGATGTTACAGAATTGCCCTATTATTCATTTTCAAATTCCAACAGTAAACGCAGAGAATTTTTGCTGCCTGAAAAAATTCTTGTATTTTTAATACTTTTGATGGTACTCGCCGCAATAGGAATTCAGATTGCAGGATTTTTATACAATATTAAAGGCGCGCTTCATTAACTTAAATATCTAAATCATTGTATATAAAGACTCTGATATATTAATAAATTCTCTTACAAGATCTTTGTCCCATTGAATACCTGCACCTATACGAAGGATTTCACACGCCTTTTCATTTGACATACCTTTACGATAAGGCCTGTCAGAAATAAGAGCATGGTAGGCATCAGCAACAGAAACAATCCTAGCAGCAAGCGGAATTTCTTCTCCTTTAAGCTTTTCGGGATATCCTGAACCATCCCAGTGTTCATGGTGATATTTAACAATCGGAATCAAGTCATGCAATGACTCGTTGGGCATAAGCACTTTTTCAGCTCCGATTATCGGATGCTGTTTCATTATTTCCCATTCATCGTCTGTAAGTCTTGATGGCTTTTTGAGAACAGTCTCCGGTATACCTATCTTACCAATATCATGCAAAAGCGCACCGAGTTTTATTCTTTCTACATCCTTTTCAGGCAAATTCAATGCACGAGCAAGAGCTTCAGAATATCTGGACACTGCGGACGAGTGACCTTTTGTGTATTCGTCTTTTGCATCAATAGCACCAGCAAGTGAGGTTACAACCTCTATAAGATGTCCCTGATTTATAATTTCTTCGCTATGGAATTTGTTAACAAGCTCTTCATCAAAATTTATGCCGATAGAAGCATGTCTTTTGGCAATAACAGAAGCAAACGAGCTTAAAGCGGTATCATCCCAGAAATCAAAATCATCAGAACAAACAATAGTAGACATACCGTTTCTATAGCCTTTACTCTTTGAGATATACATAGCCTGCTCGGCAAGTATCAACAGTTTTTCAAGGTCCTGAGTAGAATTTGGATACGTCGCAATACCAACAGAAGCCTTAACCGGCCCAACATCGTCAACAAGACAGCATGAAAGAGAATAAGTCAAATATTCAGCAAGATATTTTGCTTCAGAGGAAGTTGTTTCTGGCAGTATAATAGCAATCTCATCCCCGCCGTATCTCGCTGCTGAATCGTTATTTCTGATACCCTGTTTAATTTTGTCTGCAACAAGTTTGATAATTTCATCGCCCTTTGCTGCACCAAAATCTTTGTTAATTTGAGAGATATTATTAATATCAAATATAACAATAGAAGTCTGAGTTTGGGTTCTTTTCGCTTTATCAATTTCAGAGGCAAGAATCTCCTGAAATTTTCTATGATTGTACAATCCAGTTAAAGCATCAGTATCTGTATTCATCAAAACTTTAGCAGAGAGGGTTTTATTTTGAATAAACAACGCAAGATAGCTTGACATCAGCTTATAGATATCACATGTAGATTCATAGTTATTATCACCAACCATCATAACCCCTATGCACTCATTAATCGCGCACAACGGGATTATAGCAACCGCAGATTCAGTAAGATAATGAACATTCAAAAATTTATTGCTGGCTTCATAAATCGGAGTTCTTGTCTTAAAAGCCTTTTCAACAGGGCTGTCAGAATCATTTAAAAGCACACGGCAGGTAAAAGTAGAACCGATTTTATCTATAATTTTAAAGTTAATACAGTTTGATTGCGCATGATACAAACCAAAAGCAGAAAATGCAGCATTCAGTTTGTTGGTAAAAATGTTATGCAAAGAATAAAACATTTCATTCTGGTTATCTTTGCCTCTTGTTACCTCGTTTATAAATTTTATAACTTCCTGATAATCAATATTTTCGTACGTACGCCATGTCTTATGATTATAACCAGCATACAATCTATTCGCAGTAGTTCTGCTGTTTATAGAATTGATTTTCGAAATAAGTCCGCTAGGGATTATAGGGTTTGATTGTTTATTTTCAAAACCTATATCTTCCGCGCTATGCTGTTCGGATGCAGAATTTTCAATATTTTTCTTTTTAAAACTATTGAAACTGTCGAAATTCAACTTTAAGACCTTCCTGATTGCTTAAATGCTTAAAAAGCTCTCATAACCAAAATTTGCCATGCCCGTAATATTTTTCTTTACAAATTTTACAATTCGGGGAATGTTTATGTATTTTAACGCTTTACAATATTTTTGTAAAGGTATAAAGTGAGGATTTTATCCCTTAACCGCACCGTCATTTTCACCGGAGATAAAGTATCTTTGCATGGCAATAAAAAACACAAGAATCGGTATTGTCGCAATGATAGAGCCTGCTGCAATATAACGCCAGTTTGCGCTGAACATTCCCTGCAAATCATTTACGCCGACAGGAAGCGTATAAAGAGCCTTTTTAGTCAAAACAATGCTCGGCCACAAGAATTCGCCCCACGAGCCTATAAAAGTAAATATTGCCAGCACTGCAAGCGTAGGTTTCACCATAGGCAGCAAAATTTTCCACCAGATTTGAAACACACTGCATCCGTCTACAAAAGCAGCCTCTTCCATTTCTCTGGGTATTGCAAGAAAAGCCTGACGCATAAGAAAAATTCCGAAAGCATTCACAGCAAAAGGCAGAATCAAGCCAATATACCCCATAACAGAGTTAACGCTGTCCACCATATGCAATTTTAACACTATAAGATAAACAGGCAGCATTATTGCCTGAAAAGGTATCATAATAGTTGCAAGTGTAGCGTAAAAAATTGTTTTCTTTCCTTTAAACTCCATTCTTGCCAGCGGATACGCAGCCAGAGCACTAAGGATAAGGTTTAAAATAACCGTTCCACCCGCGACTATCATGCTGTTTAAAAAGTAAAGCATAAAAGGTATCTGATGCCATACGCCCTTAAAGTTCTCCCAGGTAGGACTTTGCGGAAAGAACACCGGCGGATATTGAAATATGTTTTCATCGCTGCCTTTAAGTGCAGTTGATAAAAGCCAGATAAAAGGAAATATCGACAACAGTGATACTGTTATCAGTGTAAGATGTACCAAAAAACCTCTTGAAACGCTTTTAAAATTTTTCATCTTTCTGTCCTGATTCTCCTGTCTGACTTGTTTTCCCTATAACTGATACTGTTTGTTTTCAAATAATGTAAAATTAAGCACCGACAGCACTAAAACTATGATAAGCAGAAGCACAGAAGCTGCCGATGCTATGCCAAGATCAAGATTTTCAAACGCACGCTCATAGATGTAATACACTATGGTCTTGCTTGAATCAAGCGGCCCGCCCTTTGTCATAACATAAATTTCTACAAACACCTTCATTGCGGAAATTGAAGAAATCATTGTCACAAGCCCTACAGTAGGCATTAAATGAGGCAATGTAACAGTCAAATGCTTTGTAACAGGGTTTGCACCGTCAACATCACAAGCCTCGTATAAATCCTTAGGTACCCCCATTAAAGCTGAAAGGTATATCATCATATAATATCCTATTCCCTTCCACACGGTAACAAGGATAACAGAATACAAAGCAACATTAGGGTCTGTCAGCCACCCTACGGGGGAAATATGAAACAGTCCCATAACATAATTCAATATTCCCTGCTGAGCATACAGCCACTTAAAAGCAATTGCCGCAACAACTATAGATACGATTACGGGCAGGTATATAAGGATTTTATATAATGTTACTCCCCTGATTTTCTGGTTAATCATTATTGCAATAATCAGCGGGAAAACAACCAGAAACGGCACAGCAACTATCAAATACAAAAATGTATTCCACAAAACCTTGTAAAACACAGGGCTTTTTAAAAGCGCAGTGTAGTTTGCAAGCGACACAAATGTAGGATGATAGATATTTGTGTTGTAATCGTAAAAGCTTAACAGAATAGTTTCAAAAAAAGGTATAAAAAAGAACAGTAACAGTATCACTGCAGCAGGCAGCAAAAACAGATACGGTACATATTTTTTGTAATATTTATACAATTTTTCTCCTTAGTTATTATAATTTGATTTCAGGCACGAGCCGTTTTGTGTAACGTCAAACTGCGTGCTAACAGGCGATAGAAGCATTGCTCTGTTTCCCTTGTAGTCAACAGACCACGCACCCAGAAATTTAGGATTTTCACCTGTTGCTGCGTATGCAAATACAATTATTCTATCAGGATTGGCAGCATCCCAGCCAACCGGATATATATCCCAGCGCAGATCACGGAAACGTATATTGTAATTTGTGCGCCAGTAATACAAAATCGCATCCCTAACTTCGCTAAGTTCCTTCACTTTTCCGGTTTCAAAATCATAGACAAAAAGATTTGTTTTCCACAACCCGTCAGGTGTATAAGAAATTTTTTCCTTAAAAGCAAGCCTTTTGCCATCCACTGACCAGTCCACAACAGTCAGTGTTTTTTGTATATCCAAATCGAGTGAATCCATCTCCGTTCTATATAAAACTTTGCGTCCGTGATTTACGTGTGCATCTTCAATTCTGTTTTGAACGCTTTTTCCTTTATCCAGCTGCATAAGATAAAGTTCACTGCCAGCAGTTTTTGTAGAAGGATAGTAATAAACAGTAGAATACACAAGCCTGTCAAATTGCGGCGACACAACACCTATTGAATTAATCTTGCGTTTCTTCTTTAAGTCGTTAAGATTTATCTCCACCTTCCCCGGCGGGTCATTGTATTTTACAACAAGTATAGACGGGTCAGGCAAGTCCACAAGTTTTGCGTCCTTTTCAAATTTAGGAGAAGGGATATCTTTTGCTTTATCTGCTGCTTTATTAACCTCCTGATAATACTCTTCCATAGTTTTTGGCATATTATTAGTTGGTTTAGGATGTTTTGCTTTATATTCCTTTGTCCAGAAAAAATCAAAAGAATAAGCCTCTGAGCCTGTTATAAACATCTGTAAAATAACAACGTAAACGCAGCATAACAACAATAGCAATGTTCTGTGCAGCCACTGCGCCTGACGGTTCATCTTAAACAAGCCCCTCTCTCATTGCAGTAACAGCAGCCTGAGTTCTATCATCGACATACAACTTTTGCAAAATACTATGAACATGTGCCTTTGCTGTAGCACGTGTAATAAAGAGTTTTTCTGCAATCTCCGGATTAGACAAACCATCAACTATTAATGCAAGTACTTCCATTTCCCTTTCAGTAAGTCCAAAAGTATTTTTTCCGGCTTTGTAATTGATATCATTTGTCGCATTGTTTTCTGTTTTCTGACGCTGAACATTTGAGAGTACAAGCCTTGCAATAGCAGGATCAAGCCATGCTGTCCCCTCATTCACAGCAATAATTGCAGAAGTAAGCTGTGAAGCAGTTGCGCCCTTCATAATATAACCGTCTGCACCTGCAGCCAGGGCAGCAAAGACATCATCCTCACTGTCACGGGAAGTAAATATAAGAATTTTGGATTTCAGGTTAAGTTCTTTAATACGTCTGGTTGCCTCGATTCCGTCAATATCAGGCAGACCGATATCCATAAGGATAACATCAGGATTTATTTCCTTTGCCTTTTCCACACCGTCCAGACCGTTTTCTGCTTCAGCAGCGAGCGCTATACCATCAGTTTTTTCTATAACAAGCGCTGTACCCATTCTTATCATTGTATGGTCTTCTATTAAAAGAACCTGTATATCTGTATTTTTATCCATAATTATTACACTTTTTCCTTGATATTAAGAGATTTCGGGATTAAAAGCGAAAACACGCTTCCTTTTTTTACTTCGCTTTCTACCCATATTTTGCCCTCATGTGCTTCCACAATTTGTCTTGACAGATACAGCCCCAGTCCTGTTCCCGCAGAACGTTTTTGAGTTGTACCCTGAGAAAATCTTTTAAACAGCTTTGAGATATCACTTTGCGGAATACCTATACCGTTATCTTTAACACTCAAAATCAAATCGCCTTCTTTATTTGAAGAAATAATTTCTATATGTCCGCCTTTAGGCGTATGATTAAGAGCATTGCCGCAAAGGTTTAATAGTACGCGTCTTAACTCGTTTCTATCCGCGTTGATTTCTGTCTCCAGCGTATCATTATAGATTGTTTCCAGAGATATTTCCTTTTTGTCAGCAAGCGGTTTAACCTGAGATACGCACTCTTCTATAAAATCTTTTAACGAAAATTTAGTCTTACATAAGTTGAGCTTGCCGGATTCATACTTATAAACCTCAAGCAGCGCATTAACAAGTCCTAGCATATCCTCGTTGCTTTTTTTCATTGTATCAAGCAGTGTTTTTTGTCTGTCTGGAATATCACCAAGAGAGCCGTCCAAAAAGAACTGCAATGTCTGAATAGCAGCGAGCAATGGTGTTCTCAAGTCATGAGTTAATGTTGCAATAAAGTCATCTCTCAATCGTTCCATTTCCTTTTGCAGGCTGACGTTTCTTACCACACCTACATAGCGTATATCGTTTTTATCTTTATCGGAGAGTATCGGTGCAAAATTTATTTCAACAGGAACGTTTCTGTCATCTATGCAGTTTTTTATTGCAGCATCTCTTAAAAGGACTTCTTTTTGTTCATTTGTAATCTTTTGAACTGTATTTTGCTGCGCAACGATTAAGTCTTTAAGGTTTTTCTTTTCCAGAAGCTTTTTATCCAGACCTGTTATGTTTTCAAAAGCAGGGTTTACCTGAACGATTTCGCCGTCTTTTGAGGTAATAACAATACCGTCAGCGCAATAATTAATAATAGCGCTGAGCTTTGTATTGGATTCCACTAAATCTGCCGTTTTTTGCAGAACAATATCCTCTAAAGAATGCGAATATTTTTCCAGCTGGGCTTTGGCCTGCGAAAGTTCTTCTATTTTTTTGTTGAGTTCGGATATAAGCCCGCTTCTTTCCAGTCCGTTTCTTATATTCAAAAGCAGGTCTTCGTTATCCCACGGCTTTTCAATATATTTGTATATGCCTACTTCGTTTATCGCTTTTATTGCGTTTTCCTTATCCGCATAACCTGTCAAAAGTATCATGCTGACATCAGGACAAATCTTTTTGGCCTCGCTTAAAAATTCAATACCGTTCATCTCCGGCATCATAAAATCAGACAAAATAAGGTCAGGCATGTTTTCTTTTATATCTTCAAGAGCAGGTTTCGGCGAATCAAAAAAATGTGTATTTTCAAAACCTTCTATATTTAAAAGCATTTTAAGTGTCGAAAGCATCATTGCTTCGTCATCAACCACAACTATTCTTTTTTGTTTGTAATTCTCCATTTTACCTGCGTGCCCTGTAAAAAACTGATATTTGATACTCAAAATAAATTTCAAAGAGTCAAAGGAAAAACACAATAAACTTGCATTATCCCTTCCTCAATATAAGGATATCTTATATTCATATACAGGACAAATATTTTACAAATGTAAAGCAATATACTATAATCAGTTAAATTAAACACTTAACGGAGAAAAATTTATGAGAGATGAACTGCTTTCCATACTGGAAAAAAACAGCAGAATAGATTTTAAAGAGCTGGCTGTTTTGCTCGGCGTAACAGAAGAACAGGTTCTTGAAGAAATATCAAAACTTGAAAAAGAAAATATAATTTGCGCATATCATACATTAATTAATTGGGAAAAAACGGATATAGAAAAAGTCTCCGCACTTATTGAAGTTAAAGTTACCCCGCAGAGAGGTCAGGGCTTTGACAGAATAGCAGAAAGAATCTACAACTATCCTGAAGTGAAATCAGTATACCTTCTCTCTGGCGGCTATGATTTGCTTGTTACACTGGAAGAAAAGAGTTTAAAAGAAATAGCAGGATTTGTATCGGATAAGTTATCCACCCTCGACAGTGTTTTAAGCACAGCAACACACTTTATTCTAAAAAAATACAAAGACCACGGCACAATAATTAACAAAGCTGCAAAAGATGAGAGAGAGGTTATCACTCCATGAAAAACTTTCTTTCACAAAGAGTTGTAAATCTTAAACCCTCGGGGATAAGAAAGTTTTTTGATATCGTAAGCGAAATGAAAGACGCAATATCTCTCGGCGTTGGTGAACCTGACTTTGACACTCCGTGGTTTATAAGAGATGAGGGCATATACTCTCTTGAAAAGGGGAAAACTTTTTATACCTCAAATGCAGGCTTAAAAGACTTAAGAGAAGAAATCTCAAACTATATAAACAGAACACAGGGTGTAACCTATTGTCCGACTAATGAAATCGTTGTTACTGTCGGCGGTTCAGAAGCTATAGATATAGGTTTAAGAGCTGTTATAGATGCGGGTGATGAGGTTATCATCCCTCAGCCGTCTTATGTTTCTTACGAGCCCTGTGCAATACTTGCAGGTGCAAAACCTGTTATAATTAATCTTCAAGCCCAAAATGATTTCAGACTCCAGCCGCAGGAACTTTTAAATGCAATAACAGACAAAACAAAAGTTCTCATACTTCCTTATCCTAACAATCCGACGGGAGCAATTATGGAGCGGGAAAATCTGGAAGAAATTGCTAAAATTGTTAAAGAAAAAGATATTCTGGTAATGTCTGATGAAATTTACTCGGAGCTTACATACAAGGAAAAACACGTTTCTATTGCATCTCTTGACGGAATGAAAGAACGCACAATACTGATAAACGGTTTTTCAAAAGCTTATGCAATGACAGGATGGCGTTTGGGATATGCATGCGGGCCTGCTGAAATAATTTCTCAGATGACAAAAATTCACCAGTTTGCAATAATGTGTGCACCGACAACAAGCCAGTATGCTGCTGTTCAGGCACTAAAAAAAGGAGATGAAGAGGTTGCAAAAATGAGACAGGCCTATAACCAGCGCCGCCGGTATTTAATGGAAGCATTTAAGGAAATGGGGCTGGAATGTTTTGAGCCATACGGTGCGTTTTATGTTTTCCCCTGCATAAAAGAGTTCAATATGTCGTCAGAAGAATTTGCAACTAAACTTCTGATGGAAGAAAAAGTAGCAGTCGTTCCAGGGACGGCCTTCGGAGAGTGTGGAGAAGGATATTTGAGAATATCTTATGCTTATTCTCTTGATAATTTAAAAATTGCACTCTCCAGAATAGAGCATTTTATACAGCGTTTAAGAAACAGAAACTAATTTATAAATTATAACTCAAAGGTCAAAAGAAAACCTCTCTTGCAATAAAAAGCAAAAGAGGTGAGCACTAAGTACAAGCAATCAGAAGAGTTGAGGATTTACATAGTCAATATAACGTCAGTGCAGTGCAAAAACATTGCACAAAATCGCTATGTTTATTTTTACTACTTTAGGGTAATATTACAGATAGGGATGACCTCTGTAATACAAAAATGAAAATCAGTTTAAACCAACATAAAAACACACCGAAATCAAATTTTAAAGGCATTTATAATAACAAAATGCTTTTAAAAGGGCTAAAGTTTGCAGCAGACAACAGTGCACTCTTTTGCGCAACAACATCTTTAGCGCTTTCGACAATAGCCAGACCAGCAGCAATTTTATCCACGCCCAAAACGGACAAAAAGAACAAACGTTATGCCTGTGCAAAATCCCTTGCGTCGAGCGCTGTCGGGTATTTGATTATGTTTGCGGCCTCAAATCCGGTAGCAAGGGCAATAAAAAAGATAGACAGTGCCCCGTCAGACTTTTTGAATAAATCAACGATAAAGAATCTGCAATCCGGTTCAAAAACGCTTTTAAAATCAAATGTTTATCAGTTTGCAACCCAGTTATTTAAGCTGGGTCTCGGCTTTGTTATTGCAGTGCCCAAATCGGCATTAACCTGTTTTTTAATCCCGCCGGTTATGAATTTGTTATTTAAAAACGATAATAAAAGCAGCAACGATAAAACTAAGGCAAATTCTTCAATAATATCTTTTAAAGGATTATACAACTCTGCAACAGAAAAAATTGCAGCAGGCATAGGCAAAATACTTAACACAAAGCCTGTTCAAAAGTTTGCACAAAAATATGCAGATACAAACTTTGCCCAGCATATTATGAATATGACTGATGTTGTTTTGACTGTTTCTTTTATTAACAGAACAGCGAAAAGTAAAAAAATAGAAGACGACCGCAAAAAAGCACTGATTTATAACTCTGCAATATCTACAGGCTTAAGTATCACAGGCGGCTATGCAATCCACCACTATACAAGAAAGCCGACTGAAAAGTTTATACAAAAATTTAAGGAAGCAAATAAAAACTCTCCACTGCTTGAAAAATACATAGAAGGAATAAAAATAGCAAAACCCGCGCTGATTCTCGGCGGAATTTATTACATATTTATTCCGATTATTTCGACTTTTCTGGCTGACAGAGCGGATAAAAAACATAATATAAAGCTTTATTAAGAAACACTGTAAAATAATATACTACCTGTTATATAATATAAATTATCTTAGACTTAGGAGTATCAAAAATATGAAAAAATTATTATCATTAGTCTTTTGTTTATCAGTTTTGTGTGTTACAGGTCTTAGTGCTGACGCAAAAAAATCTAAAGAAGCAGACCAGCAATCACAGGTAAAAGATGCCCAATTTTATTACAATGAAGGTATCAGATACGAAACTCATAATAACAAAGAAGGTGCTATAGATGTTTATGCAAAAGCTGTGGCTCTGGATCCTGAATTTGATGCAGCAAGAATAGCTAAAGCACAACTCGCTTATTTCTATGGAAGATATGAAGAAGCACTCGCTGACTACGAATATCTGTATAATAAACCCGGATACGGAGCAGGAGCTTTTTATGATAACAGAATTAACTGCCGAATAAAACTAGGTCAATATGCAGAAGCTCTTGACGATATGTACGAAGTAATACTTGCATTCTGCGGCCAAGTTAAAGTTTACGACCAGATGAAACAGCTAGTTTCAGAACATCCAGAGCTGGCCTACAAACTCAAACCGGAATCTCATCCCGAATTAAATGCCAAATACAAAGAAAATGCAAAAATAATGAGAGATTATGCTAGAACATTTAAAGATGCTAGAAACAATATTAATGAGCCGGAACTTTATGATTTCTTTATGGATGTTGCAATTGCATTAAATCCTGAGTCTTTAAATACAGAATGGGATGGAACTGTAGAAGTAGGCTCCACTGTTTACAGAAAAGGCCCATCCGGTCATGACGAAGTAACAGAAGTTGAAATTAACCAAAAATCAGAAACAACTCCACCAGTTGAAGAATAAATTTAAAATACATTATAAAAACCTCCCGTATATTAAACATCGGGAGGTTTATTATTAAAATTATTTCAATCAATTACCATAAAAATTCCAACGGAAACGCATACCGGTTTCTTTATAGTAAGTTGAACCATAAGCTCCAATTGTTATGTAAGAATCATCTTTTAACTTTGTCTTATAATCAATTTCAAAAGCAGCATCACTTTTGAACCATGACGCATTAGCTTTTATATAGGTCTTTTTGCTTATTTGTTTTGAAAATTCTGCGGCAGCTCCAGGATTACCCTTATTTAGGTAAACTTTAGCTTCGATAGAATTCAGAGGCATATGATAACTTGATTTAATCTGTAAAGTATTGTCAAAAGGTTCGTACTCTATTGAACCTTTTAATGTTGTATAGCTTCCATCAGGAGATTTTTTTAATTGCACACCAATAGCTTTATCAAAATAATCAACAACAGTACCTGCTTCTAAATTCGGGGTTAGCTTCTTCATTGCTGAAAATTTATCTATTGAAACATCATAATTTACATCTTTGAAAAACGTAGATTTCTTTTCTACTGACGGAACTTCAGGCCGAAAAACAACATCAGCAGCAGTATTTACCTTTCTTTTCAGCTGATGTTCAACTGCCTCATCTGTAGTAGTTGGCACAGTCCCTGCGGGGTTCAAATAATCAGGAGCAGCAGCTTTTTTTTTGCCAAAAAGTTTTTTTGCACCATTACCAATAGTTTCCAAAATATCAAGCCCACGACGCTCCAGTATATCTAATTCAGAAGAATATGAATCTAAAGCG
This sequence comes from Candidatus Gastranaerophilales bacterium, assembly GCA_944325565.1. Taxonomy (GTDB): domain Bacteria; phylum Cyanobacteriota; class Vampirovibrionia; order Gastranaerophilales; family Gastranaerophilaceae; genus Limenecus. Next base: position 4,845 of record CALVAT010000009.1, on the reverse strand, counting down.
GCATCAAGCATAATATCATCACCGTCATTGTCGTCCAGAACTCTTAAAAACATCTTAAAATTGTCCCCGACATCAGGCGGTGAAACGTTACTGTTATTCTGCTTATTTACAATTTTATCGTCGTCAGACATAATATACCCCGTATATAATATAAAGTATTTTTATAATAAAAAATTGCCCAAATTGAAAAATATTTTCATGTTATATTAAATAGAAGAAAAAGATATAAGCATAACAAATACATGCAAGAAAATTCAACAAAAAAGATATTAATATTAAGGCTTGGAGCGATAGGGGATGTTGTTCACTCTACTATTATTGCTCAGGCAATAAAAATGACTTATCCCCAACATGAAGTACATTTTATTTCAGCTTCAAATATTTGTCCTTTGCTGGAAAATAATGCATATCTGGATAAAGTTATACCTTTTGATATGGAAAACAAGGACAATATACTATATTTAATAAAAAAAGGCCTCGAGTTAAGAAAAGAAAAATACGATTTTATAATAAATCTAACAAACTCGGCCAGAAATTTTTTAATGATTTATATAGCAGCCCCGCACAGTTTAATAAAAAGGAATGCGAAAAGAGTCCATGCGGCAGATGCCTTTTACAATACGGCTTGTGATGCGCTCGGACAGCTAAAGAAACCAGAAATTATTGATCTGGGTGTAGATAAAGCAATACAGGATAACTTAAAAAAAGAAATTGCGGATACAAAACGGCCTATAATAATCATAAGTCCGGGTGGCGACAATGATTTACAGAGACAAGGACGTATATGGGTTGATGAATACTGGAAACAACTGGGAAATAAGCTTGTTGAAAAATATAACGCAACCATTTTTGTAATAGGCTCAAAGACGGAAGCACAAAATCACGCCCAATATTGTGAAATAAAAAATTCGCATATTTATTCAGGAAAACTGTCATTAAAAGAAACAGCAGCATTAATATCACTATGTGACTTATTCATATCAGGTGACTCAGGCCCTTTACATCTTGCGGACGCTGTTGGAACAAAAACTATTGCGCTTATGGGGTCGACTCATCCGCGCTCAAGTTCTGCATACAGTAAAAACGGCAGATTTATAGAACCAACAATCGGGTGCAAATATTGCGGTCAAAGGAAATGTAAACTACTTGGTGAAGGAGAAAAATTTACGCCTTGTATGGCTTCTATAAAACCGGCAAAAGTCTTAGAGGTAGTTGATTCAATTCTTTCAAAATAAAGATTTGGACTGCTGACTTCGAGAATCTTAAAACAAGCAACAAAAAAGGAGAATATTTCTATTCTCCTTTTTTATAAGTTGTCTGTATCAATTAGAATACAATTTTCAACTCTTCGTTAGGATTCAAGCTAGAATCATTAGAGTAAGCAGGTACGATTAAGTATCTTACTTCATCAGTGAATTCATAAATTACACCGAATGTACCGCTTACAATCAATTTGCAAAGATCATAAGTACCAATGCCGAGTGTAGCTATAGATTTACCAACATTAATAACCCCTGAACCAGGATGTAAAGTAAATGTATCAACAAAAGCTGTTGATAATTCGTCACCGAATTCTTCAAGGCTGTCACCAGCAACATCAACGCCGGTACCTACAGTTCTTACTGCAACACCAACGACTCTACCTGCTGCGCTAAACGGTGCGCCTAACAATCTTGCCAGAATGTTCGGATTTTTCAAAGAAGCAACCTGTGCTTGTGAAATTTCTTTCGGGAACTCTGCACAATTATCGCCGTCTACAATTTTAATGAATTTAACTTTTATGTAACCAGGATTTTTAATTCCAGGTCTTACAACCTGAACAACTTCACCTCTTACTTTAGAGCCTGCTTTAAAGCACTGGCCGTTGATTGTAACGTCAGCAGTTGTTTTAGCTGTAAATTTGTCACCTGCGTTAGAAGTTCTAGCAGAAAGTCTGTCTAAGATTTTTACGTTCAAAACAACAGGGTTGTAATTTTTAATAGCATCAGGTGCGTTTTTGTCTTTTGCTATTGAGTTTTTACCAGTCCAGTTTTCTTTCAATGAGCAAATGAGATATGCAACCTGTTCTTTTGAAAGATATTCATCAGAGTTTACTCTATCCGGATTAGGAATATCATTCAACAAATCAGAAGCAACAACTTCTTTTGTTGGAGCAATAGCCCAGCGTGGAATATTGTTGATATCTTTATCATTGAACTTAGGAACAATTAAGCTTCTGTCTGTAGCGACATCAATAAGTTGTGCTATAGTAGCAAAAACTTCGGCCTTAGTAACAGGTTGGTCGGGTCTGAATTTTTTATCAGGATAACCAATCATAACACCGCCGTTTAATGCACCATAAATCCAATCTTTAGCCCAGTAGTCAGATGGAATATCTTTATACTGTTTAGAAACGGCTTTGTTGTTCAGACCGAATTCTTCAGCGAGAATAACAGCGAGTTCTGAACGCAAAACAGGCATTTTAGCATTGAAATTAGATGAATTTTGTTTCTTTTCTAAGAGGTTCATCAAAGCTTCAACTCTTGAGCCAATAACAACATTTTCTTTGTTTGCAATGCCCATGTGATTGTTCTTTTTGTAAACTTTTCCGCCTACAATATAAGTTTCCTTAGCCGTATTCAACTGTTGAGCCTGAGAACCGAACATTGTAGGGTGTGCATAAGCTTCCATTTTGTGAGTAGGTTTGTTTTTGTCACACTGTTTTGCACAATCTTTAGCCATTGCACAAGAAGCTGACACCAAAACTACCAGTGTAGAAGCAAGCAAGATTTTAAAATTTTTCATAGACTTCTCCTAACTATTCTCATTTTCCTTTTACAGAAAACCACATCTTATTATCCATTTTTAATTCAATATCGTCAAGCCCTAAAGAGTATTTTTTTAACAACATTTTTGATTTTTTATACAAAATTAAGCTAAATTATTGTACAAAATGAGGAGATAAAAATGTATACAGTGGATTGTTCAATAAAAGAAGTAGATAAACTGAATATTTTCAACAGTAATAAACGATTCAATCTTCCGGCAATTCTACATTCTATTAAAAGTTATGAACAAAATTTCTATGCGGCAAACGAAAAATATACAAAACTCGCTGAATTCCCATTAATAGAAGGATTAAAAGGAAAAATAGAATCCAAAACAATCACAACCAGAGATAAAATTCGAATAGACATTCTGGATATAAATCCATTTCATTGTAAAAAATATATTATATTTTGCGAGGGCATAAGCAGTGAAAAGACCAATCCTCTGCAGCAAAAAGCCTATTTAAAACTAATCTATGCCGGCTGGGGGGTAATTGCTTTTGATTATCGAGGACGGGGAAAAAGCAGCGGCCAGTTTTCCCAAGACGGAGCAAGAACAGATATAGCGGCAATTTACAAATATCTTCTTAATAAGGGGATAATGCCGAAGGATATAGGTATAATCGGGCACTCGATGGGAAGTGCAATAGCTGCCGATTTTAGTTCAAAGCACACAATTGCATTCACAATTCTAATAAATCCATTCTCCAAAGCGACAGATATGGTAAAAAAAATAGCTCAAAAGGCGAGCATGCCTGATTTTATAAGAAGAATCATCCAGCAGTTACCAGCTTTTTTAATTCCGCTCCAGAACAAATTCGATAATGAAAGAGCAATAAAGAAGATACACGCACCAGTTTATATTATTCACACAAAAGACGATGGGATTATTCCTGTTGAACTTGCACGAAAACTCTCAAATATAAAGGCAAAGAACAATATTTTATACACGGAACTTAATGGAAGTGATCATGATTTGAACGATGAAAAAATAGAGTATTGTTTAAAATTTATGGAAAAACACTTATAAAAAAAGACTTATCACTAAAATTTTATCTGAGGTATTATCTAACCACAAAGCAATTTTTCACAAGGAAAATACTTTATTCCAAATATAACAAGTGTGAATAGGAATGCTTCATATGAGAATAGGAAAACTTGTAACGAGCTTATCTAAAAAAACGGTTCCATGGTTAAAAGCAAGTGGTAAAACTAATATTTTACAAACAAAACCCGTTAACAATACAAATATAAAAGGATTGAAATATATTCCTACATATACACCTGACACTATTTCGATTAATACAACGGAATATTTTTACGCAAAATTTAAAAATAAACTAAAATCTCTAGCAACAGACAAAGATGGTAATTTTATTTACAGAAAGCCAGATAAGACCGAATTAGTAGAAATTTCCAAAGGAGAAGAACACCTATATGATTCATACCTGATTGAACCTGACGGTAAAATGTATTACGAAAAATTTTTATCTAAAGGAGATGATATAAAATTCAATATAGATAAAGAGTTCAAGCCTTTAAATGAAGATGTTGGCATTTTGGTTCATGGAACATCCAAAGAAGCATACACCAAAATTCTAAAAGAAGGTTTTAAAACGAGCAAGCGTTTTGCTGAAACTTTTCCTGGAATCTATTTTACAAGACTTATAGATGGCAAAAACAATTATGGAGAAAAACAGATAAAATGTGTCTTAAATGGTAAAGTTGCAACAGGTGATATTCGAAAAATATCGGATTTCATTTATGGCCCCACTAAAATAGATGATTTTTTAAAATCTGGAAAATTTAATGACATTGATCCAATTAAGTTAAAGCAATTATTATTAATGGACGAATTTTTAGTAAGAGGATATAAAGGGGTATATTCCAATACAAGCATGAATTTTGCAAAATGCAAATCTCTGGTTGTATTTAACAATAACGATTTAAAGATTATTTTATAAGATTCTTAACTATATAAAATAAAAACGGGTCTGAAATTCAGCCCGTCTTTATTAGGAGGAGGTGGGATTCGAAC
>CALVAT010000008.1 GCA_944325565.1 Candidatus Gastranaerophilales bacterium | reverse complement strand
ACACAATCATCCCCTCACCCTACCCCTCTCCCCCGGAGAGGGAACAGACGCAATATAACATCCTCTCCGTCGGGAGCGAATTTTGACGGGCACGCCGAGTCGCAGACCCAGTGCCCATGTGAAGGGCTCACGATTCAGGGAGCCCACTCTGCCGAGCAAACGATTGAGTATCGTTTGCGAGAGGAAGTCAAAATTCAAGACAGAGGAAAGCAGCCGTATGAGCAACAGCGAATTACGGATGCAGGTGAGGGTTGGCAAAACCAAAACCACGTAAATGACAATAATAAAATTAACTGTCATCCTGAGGAAACGCAGTGCCCGAAGGATCTATGTGTTCCAAAAGATTCTTCGGTCGTTCTACTCCCTCAGAATGACGAAAAAGAGTAACTCATAATGACAGGTTGTTATGAAGTTGGCACGCTAACTTTCTGCCCCCTCCCCCATCCCTCTCCACATGGGAGAGGGGGGAAGTAATAAAATACAGGGTGACGAAAAAGAGTAGCTCTGAATGACGTAGGGGTACAAAGTGTAGTGTAGGTATGCACAAACATGTAGCATTCAATAAAAAAGGTTGAAGTTTAATCTTCAACCTTTTTTGTATGATTGTTTGTTTTGATTAGTCATCGCCATTGATTGCGCTGATACAATCCTGACAAATGCTGCCCTGCGGGCCTATGTTGATGAGTTTTCTGTATTTCCAGCATCTGTCGCATTTTTCCCCGTGAGCGTGGGTTACATAAATTGTGTAACCTTCTTCTTCCAGCTTGTTAAGAACTTTTTCGGGTGCGCTGTCTGTAAGTTCAGCCTGAGAAGTGATAAAGATATTGGCGAGTTCTTTTTCATATTTATTTAAAAGTTCAGCGTCGCCGCCCTGTACGTATACAGCAACTTCAAGCGAACTTCCTATAACCTTATCCGCTCTCAACGGTTCAATGGCTTTTGTTACTATTTCTCTGAGTTTAAGAATTTTTGTGAATTCTTCTTCAATATTATTGTTGACCCATTTAACGTTAGTGTTTGGCCAATCTGTTAAAAGAACGCTCTTTATTCCGCCTCTTTGTTTTTCAGGCATATTTTGCCAGATGTCTTCTGCCTGATGCGGCATAACAGGCGCAAGCATTCTGGTCAGAGCCTGTGATATTTCGAACAACACTGTCTGGCAGGCGCGTCTTGAAAGTGATTTTTTGCCTGCAGTGTATAGTCTGTCTTTTACAATATCAAGATAGAATGAACTCAAATCCGCAGCCGCAAAGTTTTGCAGGTGCTGGAAGTATTTATAGAATTCATATTTGTCAAACGCTTCTGTTACGTTTTTGATGAGTGTATTCAATTTGTGCAGGGCAAATTTGTCTATTGCTTTTAGGTCTTTGTAATAAACATAATCAGCCTCGGGGTCGAAATCATAGAGGTTGCCGAGCAAGAATCTTGAGGTGTTTCTCATTTTTTTGAAGATTTCAACCATCTGTCTGATAGCGGTTTCACCGATTCTTACATCGTTTCTGTAATCAACTGATGCCGCCCATAGTCTGAGTACATCCGCACCGAATACTTTAATAATATCCTGCGGAGCAATGGTGTTGCCTAAAGATTTACTCATCTTTCTGCCTTCACCGTCCAGTACAAAACCATGTGTCAATACTGTTTGATAAGGTGCTTTTCCGCTTGTTGCAACAGCTGTCAGAAGTGAAGACTGGAACCAGCCTCTGTGCTGGTCAGAACCTTCCAGGTATAATTCGACAGGCAGGTGGCCAAGTTCTTTTGAGCGTTTTTCAACAACAGCACGGTGCGTAATACCAGAGTCGAACCATACGTCCATGATATCTTTTTCTTTTGTAAAGTTTCTGCTTCCGCAATGAGGACATCTAAATGCGGTAGGCATAAGATATTTTGGGCCTTCTTTAAGCCAGATATCAGAAGAACTTTCTTCAAAAACTTTTGCAAGTTTTTCTATTGTTGCACGTGTAACAATGGGTTCTCCGCAGTCTTTGCAGTAGAATACAGGGATTGGCACACCCCAGATTCTCTGTCTTGAAATACACCAGTCAGAGCGGGATGCTACCATGTTGGCAATTCTTTGTTCGCCTGAGGCCGGAATCCATTCTACGTTACGGATTTCTTCGAGAGTTTTATCTCTGAATTTATCTACTTTAACAAACCATTGTGGTGTTGCTCTGTAAATAACAGGATGTTTGCATCTCCAGCAGTGAGGATAGCTGTGAGTGATTGTTTTGTGCGATAACAGCGCTCCAGCTTTATCCAGTTTTTGTATAACTATGTCGTTGCCTTCTTCGTAGTAAATGCCTTTCATATCAGGGACTTCGTCAGTCCAGTATCCTTTTGCATCCAGCGGAGAAAGAACATCAATATTGTATTTCTGACAGACTTCCCAGTCTTCAAGACCATGACCGGGGGCTGTGTGAACGCAGCCTGTACCAGCGTCTAATGTAACGTGGTCGCCCAGAAGTATGGGAGAATATCTTTCATAAAGCGGATGAACCGTTCTCATTCCTTCAAGGTCGCTGCCTTTTACAGAGCCGAGAATTTTTATATCTTTTTCTTCAAACTCGTTGTCTTTAACAAATGCTTCTACAAGATCAGTTGCAATAACAAAAATGTCGCCAAAATAGTTAACAAGCGAATATTCGAATCTTGAGTTAAGGCATATAGCTAGGTTTGATGGAATTGTCCACGGGGTGGTTGTCCAGATAACCGCATATATTGGATCTTCCGAATTAATACCGGAAAGTTCTCTGATTTTTTGTTGTGCTTTTTCTTCAAACTCAAATTTTACATAAATCGCTTTTGATGTGTGATCAGCGTATTCAACTTCTGCTTCGGCAAGTGCTGTTTCGCACTTAGGACACCAGTAAACCGGTTTTAAACCTTTTTCAATGTAGCCTTTTTCATACATTTCGCCAAAGATTCTTACCTGTTCTGCTTCAACTTCAGGAGAAATTGTTATGTAAGGATTGTCCCAGTTTCCCCAGACTCCAAGACGGCGGAAGTCTTCTTCCTGACCTTTGAGGTTTTGCATAGCAAAATCTCTGCACATTTGTCTTAGTTGAAATTTTGTAATATCGCTTTTGTCTTTGATATTTTTAAGTACAGCGTTTTCTATAGGCAGACCGTGTCCGTCGTATCCGGGAACATACGGCGCATAGAAACCGCTTTGAGCTTTATATTTTGTGACAATGTCTTTAAGAATTTTGTTTAAAGCAGTACCGATGTGAATTTTAGGTGAGCTCAAGTACGGCGGCCCGTCATGCAGCACAAATTTGTTTTCAATGTTTCTTTGAGCAAGATTTTTTTCATAAATTTTTTCTATATCCCAAAAATCCTGAATCTCTAATTCTCTTACAGGCGCATTAGCACGCATTGCAAGTGTTGTTCTCGGCAAGTTCAGTGTGTCTTTAAACTCAAATTCTTTCTCTGACATTTCATATCCTCAATTCTTAATGTTTATATATTAATAATTTTATACAAAAAAGATTTATTAGCAAAGTTAATGTGCGACCAATTTTAGAGTTAATGTTATAATATGGAAAAATCTTTTAGAATTTGAGAGGAAGTTATATGAAAATCTACATCGAAGACATTGCAAAGTACGAAGGACAAACAATAACACTGCAGGCCTGGCTTTATAATAAGCGTTCAAGCGGCAAGCTGCATTTTCTACAGCTGCGTGACGGTACAGGAGAAATTCAGGCAGTTGTTTTTAAGGGCAATGTATCAGATGAGGTTTTTGAACTTTCCGATAAAATTACACAGGAATCCAGTGTTGAAGTAACAGGTACAGTGAAAAAACATGATCGTTCAAAAATCGGATATGAAATAGATGCAACTGATGTTAAAGTTATAGGCGAATCTGTTGACTACCCGATTACACCCAAAGAACACGGAACCCACTTTTTAATGGAGCACAGACATCTGTGGCTGCGTTCTCTAAGACAAAAAGCTATCTTAAGAGTCCGTCACAGAATTATTAAATCCGTGCGTGATTTCTTTGATAACAAAGGCTTTACCCTTGTGGACGCTCCTATTTTTACACCCAACGCCTGCGAAGGTACAACAAACCTGTTCAAAGTAGATTACTTTGATGAAAACGCTTACCTTACACAAAGCGGACAGCTGTATATGGAAGCAGCTGCTATGGCAGTGGGTAAGGCTTATTGCTTCGGCCCTACGTTCCGTGCTGAAAAATCCAAAACAAGACGCCACTTAACGGAATTCTGGATGGTTGAGCCGGAAGTCGCTTTCTTTGATATTTATGACGATATGGATTTGGCGGAAGAGTTTGTTGAATATATTGTTCAAGAGGTTGTAAAACATAACAGAGCTGATTTGGAAGTTCTCGAAAGAGATATTTCAAAACTCGAAAACATCAAACGTCCGTTCCCGAGAATTTCTTATGACGAAGCAATCGAAATTCTTAAGAAAAAAGGCAACGATACGCAATGGGGTGCTGATTTTGGCGGAGATGAAGAAACTTTGATTTCGGAAGAATTCGACAAACCGGTTATGATTCACCACTATCCTATGGCGATCAAAGCTTTTTATATGAAACAGGAAGGCGACAAAGCAGCCTGTGTTGATATGATTGCTCCTGAAGGATACGGCGAAATTATCGGCGGCGGTCAAAGAGAAGAAGATATTGAAAAATTGAAAGCCAAAATTAAAGAACAGGGCTTGCCGGAAGAAGTGTTCAACTGGTATCTTGATGTAAGAAGATACGGAAGCTGCAAACACGCCGGATTCGGGCTGGGTATTGAAAGAACTGTTGCATGGATTTGCGGCTTGCACCACGTAAGAGAAACAATTCCGTTCCCGAGATTAATGGACAGACTCAAACCTTAGCGGCTAATGTGCTGACGCTGGCCGGAGCAAGTGTGTTAAGCAAATTAATTTTGTAAACATAATTTAATAAACTAACAAAAGAATTAATGCAGGTATGTTATATTTTACGTACCTGCTTTAATTTTTATAAGGACTAAAAATGAGTATTCTAAAACTTATGCATAAACCGCTACAGGTTCATATAACAAAACTTGCAAGAAAAAATTGTACATTGAAATACGGTGATGATCTGGCTAGTTTGATGTTTGAATTTGTAAAAAACGTAGAACCTGAAAATGTTAATGAACCTGTGAAAACTGTTTTTCAGCGTTTTGTTGATAGATTCCGTCCTAAAAAAGAATTTAGTATTAACATTTCCAGCGATGATAAAAGCAATTTTTTTGTTAACTCTAATTTAAGAGTCGGACGACATAATTTTGTCAGCCAGAAACATCCTTTTGATTTTGCTGAAACTTTGCATACTCTGAAGGGTTTTAGAAAAACTGTTGAAATGACCAGAGATGATGTTTTAGAAAGATTAGGAGAGTTCAACAGGCTCAGACATGGTTTGAAGAAAAATTTATTTAATAAAAATTCTTAATTTTTAATATTTAAAAAATATTTTTGCTCGTGATATGATAATGTCATTATTACTAGATTTAGAACGGGGATTAAGAGAACATGTTTGAAAAATTCAGAGTTGGCGTGGATATAGGCGGCACTAATGTAAAAATTGCGCTTGTTAATAAAGATGGCGAAATTTCACACCCGAAAACCGTGCCTACACGTGCGGAAATGGGTTATGAATATACAATCGGAAATATCACACAGTGTATTAAAGATTTGTTAAAAGAGGCCGAAATTACAACGAACGATATTGAAGGGATAGGATTCGGCTTTCCTGGCCAAATCGACTGTGATAACGGGGTTGTAAGAATACTGCCCAATATTCCGGGATGGATAGATGTTCCTATAGCTGAAATTATGCAAAAAGAGTTTAATGTCCCTGTGAAAGTGGATAATGATGTCCGTTGCATGGCTCTTGCGGAGCTTAATTACGGTGCCGGAGCGGGTTGTAAAAATCTTATATGTATTACAGTAGGTACCGGTATAGGTTCCGGACTTGTTATCAACGGTAAGCTTGTGCGCGGTGCCAGCAACGCAGCAGGTGAAATCGGTCATATAAAAATGGAAATGCATAACGGATTGTTGTGCGGATGCGGCGATACAGGATGTTTTGAAGCTTATGTGTCAGGGCCTTCTATTGTTGCAATGGCAAAAGACTATGTAAAAGGCGGCAAAAGCGCTAAATTCAGAGAAATTGCAGGTTCTACTTCTGCTATTACTCCTGCAATTGTTTGTCAGGCTGCACAGCAGGGTGATGTTGTTGCTAAAAAGATTTTTGAGAGAATGGGCGAGTACCTTGGTATTGGTTTATCCAGTGTTGTAAACCTGTTAAATCCTGAAAGAATTGTTATAGGCGGCGGCGTTGCAGAAGCAGGGGATATTCTTTTTGAGCCTTTAAAGAAAACTCTAAAAGATAGAGCAATGCCTATTCAGGGTGCTGCTGTTGAGGTTGTGCCAGCTCAGCTGGGTAACAGTGCCGGATTAATCGGGGCAAGTTTGTTGATAGACAATTAGTCTGTCATATCAAAGGTCGCTTTTTCGATATGTTCGGAAAGCTGATTTATTTCATCTAGCATTGTATTTACGAAATAAGCCAGAGTGCAATATTTTGCCGGTGTTTCTAGTTCATCGAGCACAAAGTTCAAAAGTACTTTGGCTTTTTCTGTGCAGCACTGAATTTGGCTTGCATCATAGTTGATTTTTTCTTTTAGTGACATAGGCTGGCTTTCTGTATGATTTTTTGTCTATTTAGTATGATACTATCATACTTTGTTGCAATTTACATGTCAATAATAAATTACTACACTATTGTAATAAGTTGGTAATAAGTGAATAACTATGTATAAAGAAGATAAGCAACGTTTTGTAATAGTAATAGAAAAAGACCTGCTCGATAGATTGAAACAGGAAGCTAATAAGGAAAATCGTTCAACGAGCAATATGGCTGTAACGATTATCAGAAAATATTTTGAAAGTGAGAAATAATTTCCGGCAGGTTATAGCAGTTACATTAAAAGCCGGTACTAAACAAAAGTACCGGCTTTTGTAAAATATTTTCGTAAAAAGAATTTTTTAATTATGCTTCTTTAGGTGCTTCTTTAGGCGGTTCTTTCTTTTTATTAAAGAAGTTTTTGGTTGCTTCGTAGGCTTTTTCGATATTTGTATTGATAAATTCGCCTGTTTTAGCAATGCCTAATTTTGCATAATGCAAACCTTTTTGCCATAAATTTGCGTTATCAGCCAATTTTGCTGCGGGATTGAATGTTTCAGGCAAGAATTTTCTTCCCAGAGCAGTTGCAGCTGCTAATACAACGACTGCAGTAAGTGTTTTTAAGAACCAGTTGCTTTTCTTTTTAGCGGGTTCTTGACCGTAAGGTGCGTCCATTGGCGTGCTTGCAGCAGGCTGTGGTTGACTGTTTACGGCATACGTCGGTTTTTTAGAAATTGTTGCCGGATTCATTGGCGTTATTGTTGAGAAACTTGTTGACATGCTTACACTCCTTTTTTACACACTGTGTTTATACAAAACTGCAGAAAACTTTTTATTGCTACCGGAATCGGTAATGCATAGAATTATGAAACATTTTGTTACATTATAACATTTATTACATGGTTTTGGAATATTTTTTTAAGAACTGTAATCTATATTATTAGAGAACGGAATATGAGGAATTTTTATGAATATAAAGGTAAATATCGGGGAAGATGTACTGGATAGTGCAAAGTTTGTTGCATGCAAAGTGGACGATACTTATTTGAGAAAAAGAGTTTATGCTCTCGGGATTGCTGCGAATGCAACAGCTAAATACCTTACGGAAAATGGGCTTAAAACACTTTCTAACCACAGTCTGTATAAGTCCGCTGTCTTTGCAAAAGAGATTGAAATTGCCGATATTTATGCTAACAATGCAAGGTTTGATGTAAGAGTTACCTTTAATAATACGACTTTTACTGTTCCAAAGCTGCACGTAAAATACGATATTAAACCTGAAGCCTATATTGTCGTAAGATTTGATAATTCCTTAAAAGAAATTGAATTTTTAGGATTTATTCCGGAAAAAGAGCTTAAATATGAAAAAAATGGTGAAGAATATTACACCTATCCTTTAGACATACTAAAACCTTTTGATGAGTTTATTTCTTATGCCGAAGCATTGAAAATAACTCCGAAAAAATATTCGCAAGAAGAACATGAAAACATTCTCGCTTTATGCGTAAGCATGATTGATGAGCAGGCAGCAGAGGCTGACAAAATCTATTTTATAAAACACGTTGCTGATTGTACGGTTTGCCGTGATACATTCTGTGATATCAATGATTTTGATGATATACTTTCGCAATTGAAAAATTATCATGAGCTTTTAAACGACAGTACTTTAAGTGTTTTATCCGGAAACAAAGAGGAGGTGGATCAAGCAGCTATCGCTCATATGGCACTGGTTGAGAAAGCGAGTGAGGACTTCCCGAGGCCTTCCAAAAAGGTAGATACTCCTGCTGCTGTACCTCCGGTTGCAAAAACAGTTATTGCCGGAGCTGCTGCGGGTTCTGTTCTGGCTGCGGCCGAGTCTTCAAAAATCTCTGACGGTGTTCTTTCTCCAGAGGGTGTAAATGCTGAAGAACAGGCTTTTGCTGCTGATACAAAGGAAGGTGAAAGTGGAGGTTCAGATTCTGAAAAAACTTCTGCTGAACCGGAAAAACTTGTTGAAGAATCTGTTGAGGATGATTTATTGCTCCTTGATGATAATGATGGCAGCTCTATTCTTGAGTTACCGGAAGAAAGTAACGATGAAGATATTCTACAGATAACAGAAATAGATGATATTTCTAATAATGAAGTTTCAGAAAAAGAAGTTGAACAACAGCCTGCAATAGAGGAAGTTTCTTCTGAAGATTCGTTTGATGAACTTAATGCTTCTATTGATGCGTTTGCAAGCGAGCCTGTTGAAGAGCCGTTTAAGCTTGAAGAAGATGAAGAAACATTGACCGAAACAGAGGATTTACAAATTGCTGCTGATGATGTAACAGAAGAACCTGCTGTTGCTCAGCAAACTTCAGATGAACTCAGGGCAGATGATGATATGTTAATTGAGGAAGATTCTCTTGAAGAAATCTCATCCGATGATATATCGCTGGATTTGGACGGACTTGAACCTCTGGCTGTGGAAGATTCTCTTGAAGAAATCTCATCCGATGATATATCGCTGGATTTGGACGGACTTGAACCTCTGGCTGTGGAAGATTCTGCTGATGAAACACCTGCTGTTGTTGATGAAATATCGCAAGATGAGAATATCAAAACAGATACAGCTGAATCTTTAGATACATTGCAGCTCGAAACTCTGTCTGAGGATGATGCTGCAATACCTGAAATATCATTGGATGACAACGATTTAGGTAATATTGATGATATTGGAGAGCTTGAGGAAGTCGGGGAATTAGAAGAAATTTCTGCTGAACCGGAAAGTGTTAAAGAACAACCGGAAGAAAATGTTGTCGCTTCAACTCCGCTTCGCAGTGCAGTGCAAGAACAAGAAGAACCTGCAATGCCGGAAAATGATGAGATATCAAACTTAAATGGTTCTGATTTGTTGGAACTCGAGGATTTGGAAACTCTTGATACAATTGAACCGTCTCAGGAACCTGAAAAGGAAAACACAAAGACGGACAGTTTAATGCAAAATATTAATATAACTGATACTGTTATGGCTTATGATTCAAAATTTGCTATTGAATCTGATAAGGAGGACTGGCCGGCGTCTTCTCAGCCTCAGGAGCCTGTTGAATTAAAATATGATGATTTGGAAGTTGAGGCTGATGAATCTGAAAAAATTGAGGAAGATAACAAGGCTGCAGCTATAGATGCTGATGTTTTTGAGTTGAACAAGCAGGAGCCTGTTATTGAGTCTTTTGAAGATGAAACAGAACAACATGTTGCTGATTTTGATTTTCCTGATTACAACTATGAAAATTTAGAATCAGATAGTGAAAAGGCTGAACCTCAGCCGGAAATCGCTCTGTCACAAAATGAACCGGAAGAACAAATTCCTTCTCCTCAAAAAGTTGAGGACGAAGTTGAACAGTCAAAGAGCGCAAATTCAGATGATGAGGATTTGCAGGAATTGCTGGACGATGATTTGCTTGGGCTTCTTTCTGATGAAGACGATGATACGGATGATTATCAAAACAAAGAAGATGAGGCCGATTATGAACCGTTTGCCGGAGAATCAGATGAAACACCGGCAAAAGATGAGGGAGAAGAGTTCGTGCCGGATTCTGATGAAAATCTGGAGGCAGCTGAAAATGGTGAAATTGAAAATCTGTTTGATGAACAAAGCGCACCTCAGGAGGGTGAACAGGTAGAGCTGGATCTTTCACAGGAGCCTATGAGCGCTGAAGCTGTAAAAAAGACTAAAAAACTAGCTATTGCGGGTGCTCTTATTGCATTACTTGCAATAGGCGGTGCGGCCGGCGGATATTATATGTATCAAAAAAATATTGCTGCTGCTAATAATGATTCTGTTGATACAGCACAGGACAATCAGGTTTTTGATTTTCAAAATAATGCAGCAGGTCAGAGTGAAGAAGACACTACCTCCGGCGCTGTTTCTCAGGATATCAATAAGTCTATGACGAATTCCTTCTCGGATAAACCTGCCGCTATTTCTATAACAAAACTTTCTTGGCAGGTGAGTGAAAAACTTGCAGTTGAACCTTCTGTTAAAGAATATTTACAAACTGCAGGTAAAAATATTCAATTAAATTTACAAAACGATCTGGCGAATGCTTCGGATGTTGCTTTTAATAATAGTGTAAAAGTTACGTTTGAAATTGCACCTGACAATACCATGAAAGGTATACAGGTACTGGAATCCAGCGGGTCTGATAAAATAGACGCAATTATTACAAAAAGCATAAAAAATACTCTGAAGTATGTTAGTGTTCCAAAATTGAAAAATTATAACTCGGATTATTTCTTAACTTTAATAATTAATTTCTAATTCTATGATATGATATAATCAAGTAAGTTAATTTTATATTTATAGAATTGGATTGCAAAATTGGATACTATAAACGAACAAAGAGAGCTTATAGAGAAGTTAGTTAAATCTAATAACAAGTTCAAAGGTAATGAGGATTTAATAGAGGATTTTTGTTCCGAAACATACAAAAGATCCTACTCGTTATTTGATAATGTAAATATTAAAGATATTGAAAACTATATAGCCAAAGTTGCCAATACGGCAATTTTGACTGTGTTAAAACAAAACGGCAGGGTAAGACGCAGGGATAACAAGTATGTGAGCACTCACGAGGTGCTTATAAATCCGGTGCCTGCAAAAATTCAGGAACCTGAAATTGTTGTCAAAGCACCTGAACCTGCTGTTGTATATGAACCTTTTGTTTATGATATAGCTGATCCGCGTGATTCTTTTGAAGAAAAGGTCGTCAGAAAAGACCTTCTTCAAAAAATTGTGGATATAGTTTTGATTGCTCAAAAGGAAAATCCTTCAAAAGAATTTTTGAAGATCTTTTATCTGAGATATGTTAAAGAGTTTAAGCAAAAAGATATTGCTAAAGAGGTAAATATTTCTCAGGCAGAAGTAAGCAAGAGATTAATAGAAATATTAAGAATAGTTAAATCTCATTTTTAATGCTGTCGAATGTTTACGTATGTAATTGAACTAATCTTTATAATATAATAAGCTTAAACAAAAGCGGTTTTTCTAATGCTTTGTATAAAATGTAAAAAAATTATACCTGATAATCAGCTGAGATGCAGCTATTGCCACACTAAAGTACAATCTGTCTGCCCTGTTTGCGGACAGGTGAATCCTATAACGTCTGAATATTGTAAAAGATGCGGTTTGCAGCTTTTAAAACATTGCAAAAAATGTAACAGCATAAACCTTCCCAGCGCTAAAAGCTGTAGAAAATGCAGCTATCCTTTTACAAAGAATAAGGCCGAGGTGGCTATCACTGATTTATCAAATATGAAGGATTCTGTTTCAACTTCTGTATCTATTGATGTGCCCAAAAATAAAATTTATACAGGAATTTCTAAAGAACTTCTGGCTGTTCCTGATGGTGATGATAGAATATCCGAGGGGCTGAAAAGGGAAAAGTTAAGAACGCCGCAGAACAAGCCTGTTATTAATTCCAAGATTGTCGTGTCTGAAGAAAAAATAGTTAAAAATATTGAAAACTTTACACAAAAATCACCGATTAATAATGTTCAGCCACCGAAAAAAAATAATAAAAATAAGTCGGAAGATGTTTTAAAACCCGAGTTCCCTGAGGATTCTAATTCTCCGCAAATTTTGCCGGAGGAGGATTCAATTCAGCCTTATGAACCAAAAGAATATGATCAAATAAAAGCAAAAAATCACATTATAGCTGCTTTAAAACAGCCTGAAAAGTTGATTATAGGACTTAGTGCGCCCGAAGGATGCGGCAAATCTACTGTTTTGAGATATCTTTTTAGCGATTTGTTAAAACAAAATTATATATGGCTTTGGGGGGAATGCAGTGCGAATTCTCAAATAAGTCCGTTTGGAATATTTCAGGAAATTGTTCTTACCTTCTTTAACATGCCGAATTTTTCAAATATGTCAAACGACTTTTTACGTCAGGCAAAACGTATGCTCTCTGAAAGTTTGCCGTTTTTTACTCCTGACGAGATATCAGATCTTTTCAACTTTTTATACCCCAGCATGACGGCAAAATTTGAAGATATTTTGACTAACAAAGATATTACTTTTGCTCTTCTGGAAAAGCTTATTTGCGAGTTGTCTAAAAAATCAAAACTCATTATTATTATTGATGATTTTGATATGATAGACGGTGCGTCTTATGAATTTTTGTCATATTTTGTTGATAACGGGCATCTCGGCGATAATATAAAACTTATTATTTCTTATAAGGACAGCCGTATTACACAGGGATATTTTTATTCAGAAAAACTTTTACAAAATCAGTATGAGGATGTAAAGTTATCAAAGCTGTCACCGAGAGATGCAGATAACCTGATAAAAATGTTCTTAAAAGGTTCAAATCCGCTGCCGAAACAGGTTTTTGAAAAAATTTATAATTTATCGCAGGGCAATAGTGCTTATGTTGAGCAAATGATTGTTCTTTTAAATGAAAATAAGGCTTTTTATAAGGAAAGCGGCAAAATTAGATACAATCAAAACCCTATTGCAATGAATTTGCCTAAGAATCTATATGAGATTCTTATTCTTAGATTAAATTATTTGCAAAGAAAACATCCGCTTGCGTATAAAACGCTGTGTACAGCAGCAATAATGGGCAATAAATTTAATGTAAAACTGCTGGGAATCATAATGAAAATTGATTCTTCGCAGTTCCAGAATATAATTAATATGCTCTCTACTTATGCTTACATTTCACAGTTTAATAATAATATTTATGAGTTTAAAAATACACTGCTCTGGCGTTTTGTATATGAAAAGGCAAAGCAGAGCAAGGATTTTGTACTTTTAAATGAAAAGATTTTTGATATTGTTAATTCTTTTACGCTTTCAAGCAATGCACTTAAGGCTCTTATTGCTCAAAGCTTGAACCAAAAATTGCTGGCATTAAATATCTGGACAGACAATATAAAACTCTGTGCATATCTCGGCGATGAGCATTTGTGGACACTTTCTCAAAAGCAGTGTTTGAAAATAGCGCAGGAAGAGAAGCCTGAAAACGAAGTCCTAATAATTAACAATATACAGGAACGTATGGGCAAGTTGATTTATCAAAGCAGGCCTGCTGAGGCTATAGCTTATTTATCTGCAGCGATAAACAATGCTATGAAAGTTGATAACAAGCCTAAAATAATAGAACTTGCCGGATATCTCAGCAAAAGCTGCTCTTTGACCGGAAATTATTACGGGGTTATTGAGTCTGTTGATACGGCGTTAAAACTCATTGAAAGCCCTGACAAAAAGCTTGAATGTGCATTAATTAAACAGAAAAAATTGAATGCTATGTTCTGTCTGGGAAATGCCGAAGAAATCTATAATACGGCAAGCAATGACATTATTCCTGTTGTAGAAAAGGCACTCTCTCATGAGATACCTGTTAACGGAATATCTATGGATGTTATTTATGAAGCGTGGCTCGAGGGGAATCTAACCGTAGCAATGGCGTTGATTTCTCAGGGAAATAACAAAAGTTTTGAGATATTAAAACTTATTGATGAAATTGTTGCCAAAAATCATGTGAATAACAAAAATTATCTTCAAAGAGTTAAGCTTGCGAAAGCTCTTGCTTATTCAATGCAGGGTAGTTTGAAAAAATCTGATGATATATTGATAGCTTTGACACAGGAAACTGCAAAAGAGGTTGTTGAGCCGGAAGTTATTTCACTGTGGAATTTTATTAACATCTTAAACAAACTGCATAGACATGATTGGCAGAACATTAAGGCTGATTTGTTCTCTGTTGTTACATTTGCAAACAACTACAACGATGTGCTCGTTAAAAATCTTCTCAAGGTATTTTTAGGTAAAATTTTGCAGGAAGAAGGCAATCTTTCTAAGGCTTTGAATATTTTTAATGAACAGATTACTGTGTTTGCAAAAGAAAAAATCGCTGTCGGGGCATTTTTGTGCTGGTATTATATAGCCAAACTGACGCTTGTAACTGACGGAAGTGAAAAATCATTGCATATTGCACAAAAAGCACTGGAAGTAGCTAAGAGTCCTAAAATTTCAAATTACTATTTTATGGTGCTCCTCAAAAAACTTATTGCTGAAATATACATTATTAAGGGTGATATGGAATCGGCCAAAATGTATATAGAAAAAGCTTTAAGGATAACTAAAAAATATAATATGAAGCTGTTAAAGGTTTCTGTATATCAGCTTTATGCAAAATATCTTGAAGAAATGGTTTCTAAAAAACCGCAAAATGCTTCTACATACGCACAAAATGCAGTTACTGCATACAAAAAAGCTTTATCTCTTGCCGAAGCTCTAGAAATAGATGCTGTTACGGATGATGTTCAAAAGAATTTTAATTCTTTTAAAACTTTTTGTCAGTTAAACAAAATTAAAATCTAGTTTATGAATTTGGGGAAGAGAATAATGGAGCCATCGTCTTCTCTCCATTGTATATAACCTATTTTTAGCTGTCCGCCCATATCCAGAATTGTTGCAAGAGCCCAGTTTCCGCTGATTTTATTAAGTTTTATGGAACGGATATATGTAAAACCTCCGAGTTTTTGAGAGAGTTTGTCCGCTCCGCTATAGTACCCTCTTTTACGGTAATCAATATTTTTCATGTAATAAAGGCCGTACTTATGCCCGTAGTATGCATAAAAATCTTTTAAACTCCAAAAATCATCGGCTTTAGAAACTTTTATCCATCCTGTTTTATTATCTGTTTTGTCGTAAATTATTTTGTACCAGTCATCTTGCATGTCTACAACCATGCAAAAAGCAAGGTCTTTAGATTCTATTTGTGCAGCAAAAAGTGCTGACGGCTCAATAGTTGATTTATTAAGTTTTACAGATGTACTTGTCCAGCTTACATTTTCAATATTTTGAGAATCCTCTCTCGGGTAAAGATAAAGTTTAAAACTCTGAGGCACCTGCAAAAAACCTATAGTTTCATTACTTATAGCACCTGTGTAATAAGGCATTACATCAGCCATAACAGGCAAACTTAAAAAACAAGTTAAAATCACCGTAATTAAAAAACTAAATCTTTTCATAATAAATGTTTAGCACAAATTTTTGTTTTTTTCAAAATGTTTAAATTCTATATTCACGAGTTTTTATATGAAAAAATTAAAAATTTTCCTTTATTTAATTTTAAAAATGTGAGAGAATAGTTTTATTGAAATTTTAAGAGAGGGTTATTATGAAAATAGCGGTTGCCTACGATAATAATGAAAATGTGTTTCAGCATTTCGGTCATACAGAACAGTTTAAAATATATGAAATAGAAAATAACAGCGTTGTTTCATCCAGAATACTTTCATCTGATGGTGAAGGCCACAGTGCGCTTGCACAGCTTTTGGAAAACGAAAATATCGATAAATTAATCTGCGGCGGTATCGGCGGCTGTGCTGTTAATGCTTTAAATGAAGCGGGTATTGAAATTTTTGCGGGCATTTCAGGCAACACTGACGAAGCTGTTAAAAATTTATTAAACGGTACTTTAGAACAAACTACATCTCCAAATTGTTCACATCACCACGGTGAACATCATCACTCACATAACCACGACAAAGATCACTCCTGTGGCCACAGCTGCCACTAAATATTTTAAATTCAACAGATGATTATAAATATTCATCTGCGGTGAATCAGGGTTATATTGTGTAAGAGATTAAATGGAGAAAATTAAATGAAAGATAAAAGTTTTTTGATGATTCCGGGCCCTACACCGGTTCCCGAAAGCGTACTTCTCGCTATGGCAAAACATCCTATAGGACACAGAAGCACGGAATTTTCCGCAATATTAGAGGAAACCTATGCTGACTTAAAATGGCTGTTTCAAACACAAAATGATGTGTTTATTTATACATCCAGCGGAACCGGCGCAATGGAAGGCGCCTTGTCTAACCTTGTTAACGAAGGGGATAAAGTGTTGTCGCTTGTTATAGGCAACTTTGGAAATCGTTGGGCTAAAATTGCTGCTTCTTTAGGCGCTGATGTTGAAAAAATAGAAGTTCCCGCAGGACAGGCAATTGACCCTAAAGTATTAAAAGAAAGACTCGATGCTGACGTTAACAAAGAGATAAAAATAGTAACACTTACGCATAACGAAACTTCAACAGGTGTAACAAATCCGTTAAAAGAGCTTGTTGCGCTGATTAAAGAGCACGGTGCAGTTTCTGTTGTGGATGGTGTAACTTCTATAGGTGCAATCGAATGTAAAATGGACGAATGGGGCATTGATGTTCTTATTTCAGGCTCGCAAAAAGGATTTATGATTCCGCCGGGGCTTGCGTTCCTTGCGGCAAGTGAAAAGGCATTTAAAATGCATGAACAGTGCAAACATCCGTCTTTCTATTTCGATTGGAGCGCTTACAGAAAATCTGTCAGGGCAAATTCAACACCGTATACGCCTGCGGTTAACCTTATTGTCGCGCTGAATGAGGCATTAAAGATGATGAAAAAAGACGGCCTTGATAATATCCTTGCCCGTCATGCAAAACATGCAAAAGCGCTGCGTGCGGCAATTAAGGCAATAGGATTAAAACCGATGGTTGAAGATGATGCAATCGCTTCAAATGCAATTACATCAATCTATCCTCCTGAAGGCATTACTGTTCCGGATATCAGAAGCACTTTGAAAAAAGATTTTGATATTGTTGTTGCTAACGGACAAAATGATCTTAAAGACAAGATTTTCAGAATGGGAACGCTTGGTTTTGTCTGCGACAGAGATGTTATTGCTGCGGTAGGTTCTTTAGAGGCAAGCCTTTATAAGCTCGGTTACAAGTTTGAACTCGGAGCTGGGGTTAAAGCTGCTATTGAGAATTTAGTTTAAAAACTTTAAATAACAAAAAGGGGTGCAGGTGTTTAACTGCACCCCTTTTGTTATTTTTGTATATGTTACGTAATTCGATAACGAAATAATATATCATAAATTTTTATTCTTAATACGGCTTACGTTGTAAGCCGTAACGGGTTTCAGGGCGGAGCCCTGACGGAACTTGATTAGAGATTTTTAAATGAAGGAATGAAAATTTACCGTACCGAAGTTGACATTTTATGAGTGGACGGAAATTTTCGATTCTGAATTTTAAAATCTCTTTTGGTATAGCGTTCTTTTCTTTCTTTTGGTTCATTTTCTTTCTTTTAATCAAGAACTCTGGCGAGAATTGACTAAATGTCAATTCGAGATAGAGGCAAGCTAAGTCAAAAGCGCAGCTTTTGCGTGCTGTATAAAAATTAAAGAAAATGAACATAAAAAAAATAAAAAAACAAAGATTTTGGTATTATTCTTTCCTAACAAAAACATCTTTATACTTTTTCCGGTCCGCAAACCGTTTATAAAACCTCAAAAACTTCTTCCTTGTTTACATCAGAAGTTATTTCAACGTTGAAAAGTCCGTTTGGCAAAACAAAACGGACTTTTCCGTTCTGTGCTTTTTTGTCCAGAAACATTTCATCATAAAACTTTTCTTTGTCAAAATCCTGCATTGGCGGAATTAAATCGTATTCGTCAATCAAAGAAACCGCCGTATTATGATAGTTTTCATCAATAAGCCCCTTTGTTAACGACAGCTTAAACGCCATTTTCATACCAGCTGCAACAGCCTCGCCATGAGTGTAGACAGTGTAATTGGTTAGATTTTCTATTGCGTGGGCAAATGTGTGTCCGAGATTCAAGATTGCTCTTAATCCCTTTTCTGTTTCATCTTTGTTGACTACACAGGCTTTTAAGGTGCAGCACATATAAATCAATTCAGACACAATTGCAGAATCCAGTGCAAAGATTTTTTGTCTATTTTGTTTTAAAAAATCATACAGACCAAAATCTTTTTCGTACCCGCAGGTTTTTTCAATAAAAGCGTATTTTAAAACTTCGGCAAGCCCTGTTTTTAACTGTCTTAAATCAAGGGTTTTTAAAACATTTGTGTCTATAATCACCGCTTTGGGCTGATAAAATGCTCCGATAAGGTTTTTTCCGTGCTCATGGTTGATTGCAACTTTGCCGCCAACTGAAGAATCCACATCAGCAAGAAGTGTTGTCGGAATTTGAATAAAATCAACGCCCCGCATATAGCTTGCCGCTGCAAACCCTGCCATATCGCCGATAACTCCGCCTCCAAACGCTATTATGCAGTCCTGACGCTCAAGGCGGTTTTTAACACAGGAGTCTATAATATGTTTTAAAGTTTCAAAATTTTTGTATTCTTCTCCGTCTTTTAATATAAGCCAGAAGGAGTTTTCTATATTCAGCCTGCTTTTATAGAGATTGGCAACTGTTTCGTTAGTTACTATAAAAAATTTTTGTGCTTTTGTATGTGCCTTAACAAGTTCATTTGCCCGAGCAAGCAAGTCTTCTCCGATAATAATATCGTAGCTGTATGCACTTTTAGATGGAATATTAACTTTTAGATTATGCGACTGTTTCATATTTTTCCAAAATTTCCTGTACTATTTGCACCAAATCTTTGTTATCGGTATTGATTTCAAAATCAGCCATTTTGTAATAAGGTTCACGTTTTTTAACCAGCTCTTTAATTCGTTCTTTGGGGTTCGGGTGTTTTAAAAGCGGTCTGTCGTTTGTTTTTTTCAGGCGGTTGTATAAAGTATCCACTTTGGCATAAAGGTAAAATATTACCCCGTTCTTTTTTAAGAGATTTATGTTCTCAATATTTTCTACAATGCCGCCGCCCGTTGATATTACCTGATTATGGTAGTTGGAAAATTTTTGTATAAGCTGATGTTCTAACATTCTGAAATGCTCTTCTCCGTCTTGAGCAAAAATTTCGGGTATATGTTTTTGTGCAAGCTTTTCTATTTCTTTGTCCATATCAAGGTAAAAAAAGTCCTTAAGCTTTTCATCAAGCAAATGTCCAATGGTGCTTTTGCCTGCGCCCATCATTCCTATTAAAACAATATTTTTTTTGTCGTCCACTTCTTATTTAACCTATCAATTTTTTATAATTTTCAAAATTGTTTTTAATTTCTTCGAGGCTGTCCCCGCCGAATTTTTCCAAAAACGTATCGGCTAAAACGATTGCACACATAGCCTCGGCAACGACTGCACACGCTTCGACAGCACATGTATCAGAACGTTCAAAATGTGCGCTGTACGGTTCTTTTGTGAGTATATCAACGGAATTTAGCGGCTTTTTCATTGTCGGTATTGGTTTCATTGTTACGGTAAGCACAACATCTTCACCGTTTGTCATTCCGCCTTCTATGCCGCCTGCGTTGTTGGTATTTCTGAAATATTTTCCGTTTTCATAAAATATTTCATCATGCATCTGAGAACCTTTAAGCTCTGCTGATTTGCAGCCTGCGCCGACCTCTACTGCTTTAACTGCAGGTATGCTCATTAAAGCCTGTGCGAGCAACCCGTCTAATTTTCTGTCCCAGTTTACAAAAGACCCTAAGCCGACAGGCAGATTTTTAAACGTTACTTCAAAACGCCCGCCTAAAGTGTCGCCGTTTTCTTTTGCTTCATCAATAGCTTTTTTCATACTATCTTCGTCAAAAGCATTGCCTATTTGAAGAATTTTTGAAGAAGCCGTTATATCGAATTCTTTTAAAAGGCATTTTGCCACAGCGCCTACAGCTACTCTCGTTGCGGTTTCTCTGGCACTTGAGCGTTCGAGAATGTTTCTTACGTCTTTGTGGTTGTATTTTAATGCACCTGCAAAATCAGCATGCCCCGGGCGTACACGTGTAATTTTTTTTGCTTCGACAGCCTGTAAAATATCGGGGTCTTTTAGATTTACCTCTTCAACAGACATTGGAGTCTGCCAGTTTGTCCAGTCTTTGTTTGTTATTTCAAGACAGACAGGCGCACCTGTTGTTTTAGAAAATCTGACACCTGATTTTATCTGCACTTTGTCTGTTTCAATCTGCATACGGCCGCCTCTGCCATAGCCCTGCTGGCGTCGTGCGAGTTCTGAATCTATAAAGTTCTTGTCGATAAAGATATTCGAAGGCAGACCTTCTATTATTGCGTTAAGGCATATGCCATGGGATTCGCCCGAGGTTAAAAATCTGAATTTGTTCATTTAACAAGCTCTCTTTTTACTGCTGATACAGCCAATTATATGCTAATTTGTTTCTGCTCGCAAATTGTTTTGTCGGGGGATATATTTATAATATTTAATCTAGTGTCATCTTTTCAATGTGTCACTCAAAAAATTTAGTCATCCTGCGTATTTGTACAAAAATTATTTTCGTATGATAATTATAGTGATGGAAATAAACTAATCGTGATTTTTGAAAATTTAATCGTGAAATTATAAAAGAAGCATAAATTCAAAAGAAAGGTGAACACATGCTAAAAGAACAACTAGACAAAATTATGCGTCCGAAAGCTATTGCTGTTATCGGTGCGTCTACAAAGGACCATACTATCGGTTCTGACATCATGAAAAGATTGAAAGAATATAATTTTACGGGTGATATCTATCCTGTTAACCCTAAAGGCGGAGAAATTCAAGGTTTTAAAGCTTATACAAGCGTTAAAGAAATCCCCGGTGAGGTAGATTTAGCAATCATCGTTATTGCACAAAAATTTGTATTAAACGCAATTGACGAATGCCACGAAAAAGGTATTAAAGGTATTTGTATTATTTCTGCAGGCTTTAAAGAAGCAGGCCCGGAAGGTGCTGAGGCTGAAAAACAACTCGTAGCTAAATTAAAAGAATACGGTATGAGATGCGTTGGCCCGAACTGCTTGGGCGTTGTTAACACAGCTCCTGATATCAGAATGGACGGCTGCTTTGCTGAATCTCTTCCTGAAAGAGGCAACATCGGTTTTGTTTCTCAATCAGGTGCTTTAGGCGGCGGTATCTTGAACATTTTAAAAGACCTCAACCTCGGTTTTGCTCAATTCATTTCTATCGGAAATCAGGCTGATGTTAACGCAGAAACTGCTATTGAATACTGGGAAAATGAAGATGATGTTCAACAGATTTTGTTGTACATGGAATCTATTCAAAACCCTGCTAACTTCAGAAAATTAGCTACAAGAATTACTAAGAAAAAACCTATCCTTGCTTTAAAAGCAGGACGTTCAGCAGCAGGTGCTTCAGCAGCCTCTTCTCACACAGGTTCTCTGGCAGGTGCGGATAAAGCTGCTAACGCTTTATTGCAGCAGTCAGGTGTTATCAGAGAATATTCTTTGAAAAACCTTTTTGCTACAGCTAAAGTATTTGCAACTTCTCCGATACCGAAAGGTGACAGAGTAGCTATTATTACTAACTCTGGCGGCCCCGGCATCATGGCTACAGACGCTGTTTGCGAATACGGTATGCAAATGGCTAAGCTTTCTGACGCAACAAAAGAAAAATTAAGAAGTTTCTTACCTGCTGCAGCAAGTGTTAAAAACCCTGTAGATATGATTGCTTCGGCTCCTATCGAACACTACAAACAAACACTTGAAACTGTTATTGCTGATGAAAACGTTGATATGATAGGTGTTATTTACTTGCCGTTCTTAGGTTTGAAAGATATTGATGTTGCTCAGGCATTGATGGAAATCAAGGCTAAATATCCTGAAAAACCAATCATCGGTATTTTCATGACTAAGAGTGAATTCTTCACAAAACTTTCCAACATGGACGTTAATATGCCGTTCTTTATGTACGCTGAAGAAGCTGCTGACGGATTTAACAGACTTAACCAGCAAAGAAAATGGATGGAAAGACCTGAAGGCAAGATTCCTGTATTTGATGTTGACAAAGCTAAAGCTGAAAAAATCATCAAAGCTGCAGTTGCAGACGGACGTGCACAGTTAACAACACTCGAATCTATCGACGTATTGAATGCATACGGTATCAGAGCTTGCAAATACGGTCTTGCAACTAACGAAGAAGAAGTTGTAAACCTTGGCAACTCTATCGGTTATCCTGTTGTTATGAAAATGACATCTAAAACAACATCTCACAAAACTGATGTTGGCGGTGTTAGAGTAAACATCCAGTCAGAAGAACAATTGAGAGCCGAATACAAAGACTTAATCGCTAAATTGACAGAAAAAGGACTTATTGACGGTCTTGAAGGTGTAATCATTCAAGAAATGGTTAAAGGCAACCGTGAAATGGTTTGCGGTATTGCAACAGACCCGCAATACGGTCCTATGATGATGTTCGGTTTAGGCGGTGTATTTATCGAAACTATGAAAGATGTTACTTTCAGAATTGCTCCGTTAACTGACATCGATGCTGATGAAATGATTAAGTCAGTTAAAGCTTATGAACTCTTGAAGGGTGCAAGAGGCACTAAACCTGCTGATATTGCACAAATTCAAGAAACTCTTCTTAGATTGTCACAAATGGTTAATGACTTCAAATTCATTGATGAGCTGGATATCAACCCGCTGCTTATCTCTGAAAAAACAGGCGAAGGCATTGCTGTTGACGGACGTATCAAAGTAAGAGTTGATGAAGTTAAAGAATACTTCGGCTGCGGAAGCGAATGCTGTTCTTGCAGCAAGTAGTTGTAAAATTACAATATTTCACAAAACCCTCGTTGAGTTATTCGGCGGGGGTTTTGTTTTGGATGGGTGTTTATTAGCAAATTTGAGGTCACAATAATTCGAAAACTGTGTTAAAATTTTTGTAACGGGGATAAAAATGCAACATCAAATATCTGAAAAACTAAAAGGCTTGAGAGCATCAAAAAACAGAGATGACGTTATTTCATTGCTGCAGCAAGGGGCTTCTCCAATGGCAGTAGAAGATATTTATGAGAGTATAAAAAAATTGAACAATAAAATCTCTCTCTCTACTGTTTACAGAATTATCGAAAAACTTGTTAATCTCAATATAGTCCATAAAGTTACAACTCTGGATGATAACAGAGCTTTATATGAAATTGTAAAAGATTCTCACACCCATCATCATTATATGATATGTGTGAAATGTAAAAAAATGATACCCATAGACGATTGTCCGGTAAAAGAACTAGAGAAGAGTATAGAGGATAAAACTGGATTCTGCATCACCGGACACAAGTTTGAACTGTATGGCGAATGCAAAAATTGTGCGCAAAAACATAGTTAAAGTACTTGAAAATAGCCCGACAGGCCTTGCTCTTTTGTCGTTTACTGATGTGATGCAATATTTATAATTAACTTATAAATAACAAAGGTTATTTAAAGTTAAGGAGAATTATATGAAAAAAACTGCAATCACCCTCTGTGCAGCTATGTTGTGCTCGATTTTAAGCGCTCAAGCAGCACCTGTACCGTCGTCAACATCTATCCCGTCACCGTCTCAGGCTTCAATAGTCCCGATTGTTTGTCCGTCGTCATCTCCCTGCGCAAAGCCGTGTGAGGAAAAAAAAGACCCCTGTCCAACATGTGGAAAAAAAGACTGTGACTGCGGAAGCGCTCCTGTTTTCAACTCCTGCGAGGAAATTCAAGCTTGGAAAACTAAATATTTTGAAAAAAGATGTGAAATTTATACAAAATTGGGCTTGAGTCAGGAACAAAGAGTAAAGGGCAAATGTATAGATGAAAAGTTCTTTGATGAAATTGCTCCATTAAAAATGTGCTGCAAACAGGAAAAAGCCAAACTCGAAAAAATGAAATGTGAAAAATGCAGCTGGAGTGCCAAACGCGAACAAAGGCAGAAAATAAGAGATTTGAAATCAGAAATAAAAGACAAACAAAAAGATCACAAAAAATGTTTTATGGAAATATTAAACCAGTGTCAGAAAGATGAATACAAAAAGCTGACCAAAGGCGACAAATGTAAATGTTAATGAATTGAAGATATAAATTAAAAGAGGCGTATTATTTTTATTACGCCTCTTTTATGTTTTATATATTTTCGTATTCCGAATATTCTTTAGATTCAGCTTCCCAGTCCTGTCTATCAATTTTATGAGCGTGTGACCAGAATTTTTCTATTGCATATGTTTCTCTTTCTTCTCTGTGAAGAACATGTACAATTACATCACCGTAATCAAGCAAATTCCATCTGTTTTTTAAATCATTTTCTTCTCCTGAGGGAATTCTTTCAAACAGGTGCTTGATTCTATCACGGATATAGCCGGTTAGAGCCTTTACCTGAGTATTTGTATCAGCAGAACATATTACAAAATAATCTGCCAGTACTGAAACATTACTGATATTTAAGATTGTAATATCCTTTGCAAGCTTGTCATCTAAAATTCTTGCGATAACGCTTGCCAGTTTGTATGAACTTATTTCTGTCAATTTAACTTCCTTTTCTTAACTTTTTAATAGTGTGACGCTTTGTTATTTTAGCACAAACTTTTTTCATCTTTAACCATGTGGACAGTTGTCTGAGGGAATGGGATTTCGATACCTTTAGCATCAAATTTTTCTTTTATTGCTTTATTGAATGCACGACCTACTTCCCATTGTTTTATTGGTTTGGTTTTAATTCTTGCTCTTACGATAACAGCGGAATCATCAAATTTGTCCACGCCGAGGATTTCTAAAGGAGCAAGTACACAATCTTTGCACGTGGCATTCGCTCTAAACTCTTCATCTGTTTCTTTTAAAGCCTGTATGACATAGTTTATATCAGCATCATAGCTTACACCCAGATCAAATACATAATAAGCAAAATCACGGGTATAATTTACAACAATATCCACCATACCGTTTCTTATATAATGGACACGGCCCTGCAAATCTCTGATTTGTATAAGTTTTATATCTATTTTTTCTACAACGCCTTCATGACCAGAAATTTCAATATAATCACCTACGCGTACCTGTCCTTCCAACAAAAGTGATGCGCCTGTGATAATATCTTCGAAAAATCTCTTTGCCCCAAAACCTACTGCAACACCCAGAACACCGGCAGCTGTGAGAATAGGTCTTATATCTACACCCAGAACATTTAAAATGTATATTCCGGCGAACATTACAATTACTGTGTCAACAATTGATTTTGCAATTGATTTTAGTGTAATCAGCTGTTTTTTAAACTCGTAATCGTTTTTGTACTGGGCTATTTTATCAATAAATTTATCTATTAATAAATTAGCTATCTTTATTAAACAGGCAAATATAAATAAGTTGATAACCATCAATGTCCATTTGTTGTGCAAAAAGTCCGGTAAAACTGTAAAAATAAAATGATGATGATTGTTTATGAAAGATAACATACTAAACTCCATATATTGCTAAAAGTAATATTAATCAATATATAAAATTCAGCTTTAAAATGCAATCATCCGTAAAAGTTAATTAGATTCTGTATATCCGACGGAAAGAATTGTTAAAACCTGTGCAGGTTTTTCAAAGCCTAAAATATCAGCAAAATCTCTGTGAGCATTCAATTGTGGCATAAGTTCAAAAATATCCAGATGATATATTTCTGAACAGATTTCCATTGCTTTTATCATGTCATTTAAATTAGCCTCAAAAGGTGATTTTTGAATAAGAGCAATTACTACAGGTGCTTTTATAAAAAACATAGAGTAATGCATATAAGCGTTTAGTTTGGCTCTATCGATTTCGTTTGTTGATTTTTCATAAAGATTGTGAAACATGGACTCTGAAGCCTGAGCCATACGGTTTTTCATTTTTTCATCATAGATAACTATAAATTCTAACCTTTTAGATAACTCGACAGGCAATACACTCTTACCCGAGTCTACTATTTGAGTTATAGCCTCAACGGGGGGTATTTTCTTTTTAAATTTTTTGATACCTTTAGCTGTACTAAGTAAATTTGCAAAACTTTTCGCAGGGGCTTGCGCTGCTGCACACATCTTAATTGACTCCAATATTTAACACGTTATGAAAACTACATCCAGTAAACTACTTGTTATATTTATAGTACTTTTTTTGATTTTTGTAAAGAGTACATTTGTAAAATCCGCTCCATGTCAGAGTTTTGACCCTAAGGGAGCGGAGGAAGAATTTATACTATTTATTGTTGATTTTTCTAACAGTATGAGTGAAAAACTTCATGGTACGAGCAAAATCAATATGGTACTTGATACCATGCAGGAGCTGATACCTAACTTGCCTCCCGAAAAAAGGGTGGGCTTAAGGGTCTACGGGCATAAAGGCGGATTTGTACTCCCCAATGCTGCCTGCAAAGCCAGTTCTCTTATTGTTCCTATGTCAAAAAACAGCGGTGCTGCAATCCAAAGTGCACTTTTCAGTCTGAAACCAACAGGCTGGACACCTATTACCTATTCTCTAAAACAGGCGGTTAATTCAGATTTTGCGGGAGTAAACGGCAAGAAAAGAATCATTCTTCTCTCTGACGGCGGGGAAAACTGTGATGAAAGTCCGTGTGATTATGTTATGGAGCTAACTAAAACCCGTCAGGATATTTTTATAGATGTTATTGCCTTTAATATTTATGATACAGAAGCAAACAACCAGCTTAAATGCACTGCACTTGTTACAAGCGGAAAATTTTATAGCGCAAACACTGCCGCAGAACTCTTAGAGAGTTTGCAGAGTTCTTTTGGTGCAAGAAAAGAAGTGCAGGGCAAAATCATTTTACATTGATTTATTAATATCCATTGTCCAGCCAGGGTCTTTCTCTAAAAGTTGCTCCGAGATTTTCTATCTGATTTTTGCAGTCTTTTAAATCAACTTTGTAGTTTTTGTAGCCTGTTACAATAGTTGCAGTGGTTTGGATACCTGCTTTGACACATTCTTTTATAAATTCTTTCATTCCTTCGTAGGCATTTTCTATTTTGGGTCTGGATAGCTCATCGTAGATTTTTTTATTTTCACCGTTAAAGCTTATGGAAACACTGTCTATCAAGCCTTTTAATTCTGGAACAATATTTCTTTTGTATACCAGATTTCCGTGTCCGTTTGTGTTGATTCTTGTTTTCAGGTGGGGATATTTTTCTTTGATATATCTTGCGGTTTCTTTTAATTCTTCTAGTTTTAAGATTGGTTCGCCATATCCGCAAAAGACTATTTCTTTATAATTTTCAGGTTTGATGTCATCTAGCTGTTTTTTTACTTCTTCAACATCAAGTTTTTCACTGTCAAGAAAAAGGTTTGCTCCGACAACATCATCTTTTATCGAGCGTATGCAGAATACACAGTCATTTGTGCATAGATTAGTAAGATTAATGTATAATTTTCCGTCCAGTACATATACGTAATTATTTTTGCTCATAAATTTCTCCCTTGAAAATTTATTATACAATCAAAAAAATTTAAAACAAAAATAATTATATAAGTGAGGAATCACCGCCGTTTTTTATATAAAATCCCAATCCCAGCGGTTTGTATTTGCTCAATTCGTTTTTAAGGTTATAAACTTCTTTATTAAGCTCGTTCATTTTGTATCGCAAAGTTTCGTTTTCTGTTTTGCATCTGACAAGCTCAACCACAACCTCGTCCATGCCATCGAGTTTTTCGTCCAATTTTTCTTCCAGTAATTGTGACATTTTTTCTCTCAGGCTGATTTCCATATCAGAAAATGCTGAACAAATTTTTTCAATTGCAATATTTGAATTCATTTTCATAGGAAAATTAACGGTCTGAGGCATCGGCTGTATTCCATCCGCGAGATTATTTTCAACGGGCTGTGGACATATCTGCGGCTCCGGCGTATTGGTAGGTTTTTTAGGTTTTAGAGGTACTGAAGCATAGGATTTTTTGTTCAGATTTTTGACCTCCTGAACCTCCTGATTCATGGCGTTAACCCGTCTTAAAATTTCCAAATCATCTTTGGTAAAATAAGTTCTGCCATATTCATCTTTTTTGGGCATTAAAGAAACCTGAGCACACAATTTAGCTATGCCCTTGTTGTCAGTATTTAAAAGATTTCTGACTGTTTCGACGGAGAAATGTTTTAATGAAGAATTTAAATGCCCGTTAGTAATATTACTCAAGGTTACCCTTCCTTCTTGAAATCCTTGATTTTGTGGAAACCTTTCCTCAAAACCCCGTGCACACTGTATATTTTATTAGTGCCGGACTTCGCCTCTTGATCTTATGAAATATATATTAATTATAAGTATTATATTTCAAAGCCCCTGTTTACGTAAATATGAAAGTCAAATATCTTTACATTGTAAAGGGATTTTTAGGCTTAACCATAGACGGTTCGTTTTTTACTACCAGCCCGCATTTTGAGCAGGCAAGAGTTTCTCCTGTGCTGTCAATCGGAAGAAATACATGATTACATGTGTTTTCATAATCGACCTCAGGCGGCATGTTGTCCGGTTTTGCCTTTTTTTCATTTTTTATTAATTTTGCAATCAATTCAATTATATACATACTGAAATTATACATAATAAAAAGCCTTTAAGCATTATGCTAAAGGCTTCAAACGTATATTAATATCGGAGAAGTTGGAGGTATAGTGTATGAATCTTTTTCGTACTTATTGAACCATAGCAGCAGCTATTTCATATTTTGCAGCTTCAGAAAGTCCTTCAAATTCTTCCATTTCATTTATTGCAATCAAGCCTTTTGCTACCTGATCTTCAAAGCTTGTTACAAAACCTGCAATACGTGCTGCCTGTTCAGGTGTGACATATTTTGATACGTCGTAAGTCTTTGTTGTGGCTTTCGGATTAACAACTACTGCCGAATTAGCCATATAAGCCAATACATCTTCCGGTTTAACTGTTTGGTTTTGAGGTGTGTTTGTTTTTACCTCGGGTTGTTTTTCTTCCGGCTTTGCTTCACTGCCTTTTGCCTGAGCGCCATAAGGATTTACTGAACCTGTGTTGATACCAATTCCGCGAATGTTTTCTGTCATTTTATCTTCTCCTGTTTGATATTTGTTCCACAGATTTGTTATCGGCTTAAAGTTTAATGAACTTTAGGAGAAAGTTGTTAATTTGCTAAAAATATTTACATAAGTTTACAAACGTAGCTCTGGATATAGTCCATAGAAAATATTTTTTGCAAAGTTTGCCCAGCTTAGCTGTTTGGCTGTTTGCAGAGCTTTTCCGGTAATTGATTCAAGAGTATTATCTTGTTTGGCGCTTATTTTTATCACTTCTTCAATTTTTTGTGCAAGATTTTTGGCCGGATCTTTTGCATCAAAAATAAAACCGTTTTCTCCGTCTTTTATGATGTCTGCTGCACCTACATTCGAGCCGACAATAACCGGAACATTGCACAACATTCCTTCTGTTACAATTCTGCCGAAGGCTTCATAGTTGCTTGCGCATACAAGACAGTCCAGTGTTTTATAGAATTTGTTAATATCTTTTTGATAAGGTATTAAATCAATGTATTTCGTCAGATTAAAAAATTTAAGATAAAGATGCAGTATTTTTTGTTTTTGATAATTGGGATTGATTATTCTCACCCGCAATTGAGCGGGGGAATATTTTTTCTTTAATATTCTGAGGGCATTTAATACGTTATACCCGCCTTTTGTAACGAAACCGCAGGTTACTGCACCTATAGTAAAGATATTCTTATTTTTTTGTAGAGGATAATTTAAAAGATGCTCGTTGTTTGTTCCGGGATATGCAACAATTATGCTGTCGGAATTTATTCCGCAGTTTTTTGCGTAATCCTGTTTTAAGTAATTTGAAACAACTACTGTCTTAGGACAGTTTCTGTAATAGTATTTTTCGTGTTCAATCTGTTTTTTGTGGCTAAACTGAAGCAATTTTCTGTATAAAAAATTTCGAGTTATTGCCATTCTTTGTGTAAGAGAAATATTATGAAAAATATTGCAGGTAAATGACAGTCCCATGCAGTCTGTTAAAATATAGTCATAGCTGTTTATATCAACAAGTTTTTTTATTTCATTTTCCAGCGGTTGTTTGGATTTTATTTTTTTGGGGAGATAAACCTCTTTTAACCTGTAAACGTTTTTGGCGTATTTTGCGTAATTGGAATTTCTGTAATAGGTGAACAAATCTATTTCTATGCCGTTTTGTTCGCAGCAGTTTATAAAATCCTGCAGATAATTTGACATAAAACCTGATTCTATTATACCTATTCTATTTTTCATATTGTTCTCCTGATATGACATTTGCATGTATTTTTTAGTGGTTAGCATGACATCAATGTCATGATTATAGGACACATATGTATTAAAAATCAATATTTTACGACACAAAAGTGCGTAGTTTTATCTTTGTTTGCCGATTAAGCTGTAAATAGAGAGGTATTATGTTAAATTCAGACTTGATTGGCGCAAGAATAAAAGAAATCAGAAAGAGAAAAAAACTTTCTCAAGAAAAGCTGGCTGAAATGGTTTGTATGAATCATAGAAGTATTGTCAGATTGGAAAATTCTTACAGCAAACCGTCAATTGAAACCTTAGAAAAGATTGCTGCTGCACTTGGGGTCAGTGTCATTGATTTTTTTGAAACAGAAACTGTTAAAAGCCGCTCTCAAATTGTTGATGAAATAAATCAATGTATTGCTTCAATGAGTGATGAAGAACTGAGCACTTTTTATAAAGCTGTATATCATTTTATACATTGATGTAGTTTGAAAGATTGTCTATGTATTCAACGGGTTTTACAGAGGCATAAGGCTCAAAACTCAATACGTTGAGATATTTTTTTGCACGGCTCACAGCGACGTAAAACAGCCTTAATGCTTCGTTTTCTTCTCTGGGCTTTTTCCATAATTGTTTGTATATAAGGGCTTTGGGTGTATCTTTGCCGTTAAATTTGTTGGCTATAATCCCAAAACCCGGTTTGTTACCGTATTGCATATCAAAAATTATCCCTGATTTGTCAGGATTTTTTGACATATTTGCTATGCTTAAAACAAAAACGTAAGAGTATTCCAATCCTTTAGAGGCGTGTATTGTAAGGATTTGAACGGCATTAACCTCGCCCGTGTTAATTGACGGGAGTTCAAAATTCCTGTCATCTTTGATTTGTTCCAGATAATCAATCAGCCTGTTAATACTGATGTAGTTTTCGTTCTGCTCAAAATCATCTATTATTTTTTCAAGAATTGAAAGATTACTGCTGATGCTTACGGAGTCTGTTTGCGCAGTTTTTGTCTTCAAACAGTAGAGAGGAAGTTTTTCTTTTATAATTTCAAATATCTGCAGCAGAGTCAGAGAATTTTTATTTTTTCTCAGGTAATTTATTGTTTCATAAATCGAATCCAGCAGCGGATGTTCCACTTTTTCACCCTCTTTTAGCAGCAGAAACTTCTGAGCAAAATTCAATCGTTTAAGCTCATCGGGCTCAATTATTTCTTTAAGATTTTTGTCAAACTCTCTTTTCATCGCATAAATAGCAGCATCGGAGTTGTTAACCTTTAAAAGACGTATCAAAGCCTGCTCATCTTCAGTGTTTTTTATTAGTCTTAAAGCGCTTAGTGCATTTTTGACAACATTTTCTTCAAAAAAGCCTGTGTTTACCTTTTTGATTGAGGGGATATTTTTCTTTTTTAGTTCACGTTCAATGATATCAGCCTGTGAGTGTGATTTTACAAGCACGGCAAAGTCTTTAAATTCTGCATTATCACGTGAGATAAGACTTTCTATTTCCTGTGCTATATAATTTGCCTGCGCGATTTGCAGTTCGTGAGCGTTTTCAAACTCGTCTATCACCGTGACTTTTACGTCCTTTTTTGTATCGGGGAAGGTTGTGTTCGGGTTTGCACTCAAATTTTCATTTTGAAGTTTCAATTCGTTTTGCGTGACAAAATTTACCGCATTCAAAACCTCGGGCGTAGAGCGGTAGTTTATAGAAAGGTTAATCGGGGTAAAATGTTTTGAATATTTTTTTTCAACATTTTGATGAAGCACCTCAAGGTTTTCCATCTGAGCGTATCTGAAGCCGTAAATTGATTGTTTTCTGTCCCCTACATAGGTCAAATCCGCCTGTTCGGGGTCAAGAAGTAGTTCAATAAGCTCGAGCTGTGCGCCGTTGGTGTCTTGAAACTCGTCTACAATAATATGTTTAAAATACTTTTGATAGTATGTTTTTATAAGTTCGTTTTGTTTAAAAATCTGTATCGTTTTGTTTATCAGGTCGTCAAAGTCGGCAATATCTTCTTTTTCAAGCTCTTTTTGATAAAGGTCGTAAATTTGTGCAATGATTTTTGTAAGCAAAAGTTCTGTTTCTTCAATCAGAGGTATATTTTCAGGAAAACCCTGAGCCATAGAGTATTCAATTGCTTTTCTTTTTCCGTTTTTATCAAGTATCAGCTTTGGCTTTGCAATAGCGTCAAAAACATCTCCGTTTAGTATCAGACTGTCATCCGTGTAGGGGGTAAAATGTCTTGCCCAGCTGTCTGCGTAATCTTCTTTTGTTTCGAACTTGAAAGGCGTATTCATCAAGTTTTGTGAAAAATCTTTTGTGGATTTTACAGATTTTTCTAAAAATTCCTGCGGTGAAATCCCGAGGGATTTTATTTTTTTTATTACTCCGTAAATGTCTTCAAGCAGTGTGTCTATATCGCTGACTTTGTTCAGGCTTGAAACTTCATCAATATTAAGCAGTTCCCCGTATTTTATGCGTTTTATAAGCCTGTCATAGATTTCTTTGAGCTGTTTTTCGTCAGCCATTTTAAAAGAAGGTGATAAGCCTGCTTCGATTGAATATTTTCTTAAAATTCGCATACAAAAGCTGTGAAAGGTGGAAATCCACAAATCTTCCGTGCCAAGAGCTTTGATGCCGTTGGATTCCAGAGTTTTTACGATTCTGTCTTTCATCTCGCCTGCGGCCTTGTCCGTAAAAGTGATTACAAGTATTTTTGATTGCGGATTTTCCACGCCCTGATTTTTTAAGTCCAGCACAAGCTTTGTAAAACGTCGGGAGATAATCTGAGTTTTTCCCGTTCCGGCACCTGCAACGATTTTTGTGCAGGATTCAAGAGGATTGAGCACTGCCTGTTTTTGCGCGTCATTCAGCCCGTTTGCAATATTTTCCAAAGTATTTTTCAATATACTTTCCATCAGTCATCCTCTCTGTCACAAAGGTATTTGTATGCACAGTTGTCGCAATCCCAGCTTTTTTCGGGTTTAAAGTCAGTTTCGGCCAAAATTTTGTCTATGACTGTTTCTTTTAAATTTTGTATAATTTTGTCTTTATACTGCTCAAGCCTGTCTGCGCTGATAAAATCCTCATTACAGCCGTTATCTTTTGATTTTGGTCTTATATAAACCAGTCCGAGTTGAGATATTCTGTTTTTGAACTCCTCTAAATCCCTGCTGTTTTGTATTGCAAGGTAGTAAAGCGGAATCTGATAGTCATAGGCTTTTTGTAAATTCTCTATGTTGGACGGGTCTTTGCCTGTTTTTAGTTTAAAATTCACGCCGTATTCGCTCACGGCATAATCGAGCGTGTTAGTTTTATCTTTGCCTGTTTTGTAGTCTATTACGCTTGTTTGGCCGTCCGAATCCGTTATAATAGCGTCAATTCTTCCGTCAAAAGAAACATTGGGCAATTCATCAAGCGTAAAGAAAAAGGATTTTTCACATACGGCATTAACGGGCGGGTGGTCAAAGCCGCCTGAGTAATCAAAATCAGCTACTGCGTCGTAAAAATTATTTTTCATCTCGGACAGTGAAAGCTCGCTTGCTGCTTTTACAAGTTCAATATCCGTGTCGGAAAAACCAGCTTGTTTTGCTCTGTCCTCATTTTTGGCAGAATCAAACAAAATATTGGCAAGTTCTGTTGCCGTATCTTTAGTGTAGTTATCTTTGTATTTTGTGTTTAACACCTGAAAAACTGCGTGTACTATGCTTCCGTAGCTTGCCGCAAATGTATATGGCTCTTTTAAGTTCAAAAGATTTTTATAATAGTATTTTCTCGGACACTTTAAATAAGTGTTGATAGCGGAAGCATTGAGCCTTAAAATATCGTCGGGTTTAATAACCGCTTCTTTAGTTTGTTCATCCGATGAAGGCTCTAGAGCTGATTCTTTTATTGTTTCCGGATTTTGGCTTGTATTTATCTGTTTAAAGTTTTTAGGGTCAATATCTTTCAGCAGTTTAAAAAAGACTGACGGCTGTGTCTGCTTTTTGGCTTCGTAGGTGTGTGTTGCAAGTGTAAGTTTGCTTTTTGCAAGTCCCATTACGTTACAAAAAGCATAAAGCTGCTGTTCAAAGTGGATTTCATCCGTTTTTAAAAAGTATTCAACATCAGCGCTGATTTTTTTCAGTTCAGCTAAAAGTGCAATGTTTGTTTGGGAAGAAATAAACGGATATGAAGTATTAGCGCCCGGATAGTTGTTCTGTGTAAGCCCTGCGATATAAACATATTTTATGTCTTTCAGCTTTTTTATATCCGTTGTGATTGACGAAAGAAAAATAGCATTTTTAGACAGTTCTTCATCTTTTGGAAGTCCCTGCATAATCTCTTTAAAAGAATCAAACTCAGGCGGGGAAGCCAGTTTTTCAAAAAGATTCTGTAAATCGTTGAGGCTTTTTATTTTCCCGAGCAGTGACTCCTTTACGGGTGTATTTTCGAACTTTGAAAGATTCTTTTTAATAAGAGTTTCAATTGCTTTAGCATAATTGTTATTTTTATAATCCTCATAAAAGTTCTTTATTGCATTGAATTCCGCACTCAAAGCCGCTTTGTCTTTTTCTTCAAATGTGTTCCACAGTATAAAAACAGTTTCCAGAAGGGATTTTTGGCTGTTTTCTTTTTTAGTGAAAACTTTATCGACGCTGTAGGGATTTTCTACAACATCAAGAAGTATTGTTTTAAAAAGTTCGTCCAGTTCTTCAAAACAAATTTCTTTTTGTGCTCTTGATGTTAGATTTATGTTTTTTATTGCGTCATAAGAAAATGCGTCGAGTTTTAATTCAAGAAAAACCTCGCAAATCCTCTGATAAAGATTAATTTTATGTTTAAGGTTTTCGTAATCTTCGTTGTAAATACTGCTTATAACAGGCAGTTTTTGTGCTTTTACAAGGTCTAAGAATTTTTTTCTGGCTTCTGTTTTATCAATAAAAACAGCTATTTGAGAAAAACTTGCCAGCCCCGATTCTACCAGTGATTTAATCTCTTCTATTATATAAAGGGTTTCGCTTTGTATATCAGAAAACTCAAGGTACTCTATGTTTTGTGACTCGGAGGTTTCTAAAGATGGTATGCCGCCCGCGCAAAAGCTCTTTAACAGAAAATCTATACGCTGTTTTATTTCGGGATTCTGCGTGTTTTCTATGCTGCAAGTGTTCGGGAAAGAAAAAGGCAATTTAAAGGCGTTTTGCTGCATTATATTTATGTAAGTGTTGTAAAGTTCGGCAATAAGCAAAAGTCTTTGGCTATCCGTATCGGAAGTCTTTATACTTTTTACGGCAGCAAGAAATTTATCAGGGGTTACGCCCTGCTGATAAAGGTTGCCAAAAGTGTTTGCAAGTTCCTGAAAAAAATAATCTGATTTTGCCAGACACTCAAGAGCAGCATTGTTTTTAAACAAATTTTTTGCTTTTGCTTTTAGAATATTGAATGCAAAAAATCGGTAATTCGTTTTATCGGGAAGATTTTGCTGGGATAAAATTTGTTCCATAATCTATATAGTATATTCGTATATGTAATCGTCCATTATATAGCCGTTGCCTATATCAAACTCTTTTGATTCAACTCTGTCGAATCCTAGTTTTTCATAAACCATTATTGAGGCAAAGTTATACTTGTTAACGGTAAGAGTGATTTTAGGCAGCTCAAGTTCTCTTGCAATAGGAATTATCGCGTTAACAAACGCTTTTCGTGCATAACCTTTGCCTCTAAAATCCTTTTTAATATAGATTTTTGAGAGAAACAGGTTGTCTTTTTGGCGTTGAATCGCAAAATATCCGAAATTTTCACCGTCTTCTTCAAGAAAATAGTATTGATATCTTTGAAATTTAATCTGGTCTTTTACAA
Source organism: Candidatus Gastranaerophilales bacterium (assembly GCA_944325565.1). GTDB lineage: Bacteria > Cyanobacteriota > Vampirovibrionia > Gastranaerophilales > Gastranaerophilaceae > Limenecus. The sequence goes on along the minus strand of CALVAT010000008.1, from coordinate 7,542 downwards.
CGGCTTCCGATTGAAATTTTTCGAGCATATAATCAATTTGCTCTTGCGAGATAAAGCAAATTGAATACTCGTTCCAGATTTCTTTAGCAAGTACACAAAGTTCTTTTATTTGTTCATCGGTTTCTATTCTAACCCAGTCAAACATAATGCTCCTATGTGTTTGTTAAGTAAATTAAGAATAATTTTTTATTTCAAATTCTGATACTTCACTTTCAGAACAACTAATTTCAATTTCAGGCTCGCGAACTCGCTGCGCTCAAACACACTCGCCTTGCCGTTATTTCAATAAGTTGTTCTAGAAAGTTCCGTATAAAATTTTCAATCAAAAATTATTCTGATATTTTTGTTATAGTTATCTGTCGGAAGCAAGTTTTTCTCTTACTTTAGCTTCAACTTCGGCCAACACTTCGGGGTGAGCTTCAAAGTATTCTTTTGCTTTTTCACGTCCCTGTCCTAGTTTTTCGTCGTTGTAGCTGAACCAGGCACCTGCTTTTTTTACTATATCCATATTAACTGCAACGTCCAGTATGCAGCCGAGTTTGCAAATACCTTTACCGAAAATAATATCAAATTCGCAGGTTTTAAACGGCGGAGCAACTTTGTTTTTAACAACTTTTACTCTTACTCTGTTACCGATATCCTTGTCGTCTTTTTTGATGGAATCGCATCTTCTGATATCAAGACGAACGGATGAGTAATATTTAAGAGCGTTACCGCCTGTTGTTGTTTCGGGGTTTCCGTACATAACACCGATTTTTTGACGTAACTGGTTGATGAAAATTACAGTTGTATTGGTTTTGCCGACAATACCTGTTAATTTTCTCAGCGCTTTACTCATAAGTCTAGCCTGCAAGCCCATTTGCTGGTCTTCCATTGCACCTTCTATTTCAGCTTTCGGAACAAGGGCTGCAACAGAGTCGATAACTACAACGTCGACAGCGGCGGAGCGTACAAGTTCTTCTGCAATTTCTAGCGCCTGCTCACCTGTGTCGGGCTGAGATATTAAAAGCTCGTCAACATTAACACCCAATGCTCTTGCATATTCCGGATCAAGTGCGTGTTCAGCATCGATAAACGCAGCAATTCCGCCTCTTTGCTGGCATTCTGCAACAATGTGCTGGGCAAGAGTTGTTTTACCTGAAGATTCAGGACCGTAGATTTCTATTACACGGCCTCTGGGCACTCCGCCTATGCCAAGCGCAATATCAAGAGCAAGAGCACCTGTAGGAATTGCTTCACAGGCAACGGCTGTTTTGTCGCCGAGTTTCATAATAGAGCCTTTACCGAAATCTTTTTCGATTTTTTCGATAGCAAGTTTTAATGCTTTATTCTTTTCATCAGAAACAGCAACTGTTTCGTCTTTTTCTTTTACTGCCATTAGTCTTTCTCCCCTTTGTTTAAGCCTTGAAACTATTTTACATTATTTAGGTGTTTTATACAAATAATTTTTATCAGCAACAAAATCCTGTTTTTAGAGGATTTAGTAAAAAAGACGCATGTAGTAACCTGTATATATATAATTTGTCCGAATAGTATATTCGCATGCAAATTATTTAGACTTGGTGAAAAAATGATAAAGAGGTAAGGTTTGAAAAAGTTTCAATTCAGACTTCAGGTGGTATTGGATATTAAGGAAAAACTTCTTGAACAGAAGCTTTTAGAGCTTTCTAAAGTTCAAAGAGGCTTGCAAGAAGCTGTGCAAAAACAAAGAACACTTGAAGGTTATCAACAGGAAATTAACGAAGCATTAATGAACGTGTTCCAGAGCGGAAACGACCTTGATTTAGTTGAGGTTCAACGCTACAAAGATTTTATCAACAAATTGATTGTTGATATTTCTAATCAAAAAGTTGTTATACAGAATATTTCCAAAGTTCTGGAGCTTAAAAGAAAAGAAGTTAACGAAATTATTAAAGAGAAAAAAGTTCTTGAAAAGCTTAAAGAAAACCAGAAAAAGAAATACTATCAGTCTTATGAGCATTATCAGACGCGTGAACTTGATGACATGTCATCGGCAAGGTACGCAAGAGTTTAAGCAAAGTTTAAGTTAAGAAACGGGAAGAGGATTAAGAATGAGCGCACAATTTACAAATTCAATACAGCTTCTGGTGTCGAATACGGCATCTGACTTAACTTCCTCTTCTAAAAGTTATAACAACTTTGACGATACGGACGCTTTTTCTGCGGCGCTTGATAATGCAACAAAATCATATGCCGATAAGTCTGAAAATAAAACTAATGTTCAAAAACAGGATTATGCAAAAGATACAAAAGATGTTCAAAACAGCAGCAAATCAGATAATACAAACAAAACTGATACTAATGACAATAAACAAGAAATAAAAGACAGCGAAAAATCACAAACAGAAGAAAAACAAACAACCGCTGTTGATGAAACAAATTCTCAACAAACAGAATCTGCTACAAAGCCAAAGGAAACAGAAACATCACAAACGGACACAACACCACAAACAGATACAACACAAGCAAATACAACACAACAAAATGCAGCGGTTTTATTGTTGGAAAATCCGGTACAAAATGTTATCACTAATGAACAGATTCTTTCAAATATAGAACAGGTTCAAACATCCGCTGAAACCCAATCAATACAAACTCAATCAATACAAACCCAAGCAACACAAAACTCTGCTGTTGTTGGCACCGATGCTGTTACTGCCGCTACTGCTGATATAGAAATTGATACTAAAACATTGCAAGCGGTACAAGACATTGCTCAAGAGGCAACACAGGAAACAGTGGATGAAAAATCGAATTTGATAAAAAATGTACAGCAAACGGCTGATCCTGATGCCGTTGCTCTTACTCCTGCAGATACGGAAGCTGATAACGCACCGGTAATAAAAGTTACTCAAGAAGTTGCGGCTAATACAAAAGAGAATTCTCTGGCTAATGCAATGGAGAACAAAGACACAACCTCAACAATAAAAGACAAAGCTGTTGCGCAAATGACGCAGCTTGAGGATACAAATACAGTAGTAACACAATCAAGTACAACTGATTCTTCTTCTCAACAACAAAATGGAACCCTAAACGGAAATAATGCTCAGGAACAGATTATGAAAATGTCTGTGGAAGCGAATTCGGATGTTTCAACCGGAACATTGACAGGGACAGAAACCTTTGCCGGAAAGCTTGATTCACAACTTTCTGCAGCAACAAAAACATCTTCTTCTGTTTTACAAAATCAGTTGAATCAAAACAGTATACTGGAGCAGGTAAATAAACAGTTTGAACAACTGCAGCAGACGGGAAACAATAAGGTTTCCATTGTTTTGCAGCCGGAAAATCTTGGCAGAGTGTCAGTTGAAATTATGAATTCTAAAGACGGTATTACTGCAAAAATGTTAACGGATAACCAGCAGGTGAAAGACCTGTTTGACAAAAATATTGAGGCTTTAAAATCCAACCTTAGCTCTCAGGGTGTAAACGTAAATAATATTAAAGTTGAATGTACGCAGGAATCCGCCAACAACGCAATGAACTTTGAAAGAGATCAGTTTAATCAATCTTTCGATAGTCAAAACAATTCAAGTCATCATAATCAGACAAATCAATCCAACGCACAAAGCTCATACACTGCTGATTCATCAGGTTTTGAAGAAGGTGAAATTGAGATGAACGGCGGCGTTGAGATTAAAAATACGCAAACAATGATACAACATAATGGTAAGGTCGACTACGAAGTCTAATAAATTTAAGGGGAAGAGAAAATGTCATACTCATCTATACAACAAGAATTAATAAATATGCAGTCGAATACGGCTGTAAATCAAGCAAAAGAACGGCAACAAAGCGGTGCATCGCAGGAGCTTGACGGAGATGCATTTTTGATGCTTATGCTAGAGCAATTAAAAAATCAAGATCCGATGGATCCTATGGATAACTCGGAAATGCTTGCTCAACAGGCTCAATTTACACAGTTGACAGAGCTCCAGGAGCTTAACGACACAATTAACCAGAACAATATTATTCAACAGGCAAACAGTCTTGTCGGTAAAACTGTTCAAATTGTTGACCCCAATAACACTTCAAGACTCATTACCGGTGTTGTCACAAGTGCAAACTTTACCGGTGAATCAGCAACCGTTACCGTTAACGGGACTGAATACCCGCTTGGATTGGTTGCTGCTGTTACGGACGGTGCTGCTGCGTCTTCTGCGGATGTTATTGCGAATAAAAAACTTAGTGAGTTGAATAATATTTCTTCACTTAAAGAGGGCTATATAACACTCACCACACAAAATGCCAACAGCATGCAGAAAAATAATACCTATATCAAAGTAACATCTGATATGACAGTGGGCGATTTGCAAAAGGAACTTGAAAAAGCAGGGGTTAAAACTTCAATTAGTAACGGTATTTTAACAATTTCCAAAGGAGATTTTGACTCAATAAGTATTACAAACGGAAAAACAAATGACAGTTCAGCTGATGCCTGCAACCTTGTCAGTGCATTACAGATGTTCCAGAACGAAAACGGCGACCTTGAAACCTGTATATTAGATTTTGACAGAGGCGGAAGTAGTTCAGGCGGCAGCTCAGGCGGCTCAGGCAATACCGATGCCGAGCAGCAAAGTATTCTTGAAAGAATTATAAACAAAATATTTGATTAAAAAATAAAATTATACATTTAAAAATAAAACGGGAGGATTAATGACACAATCATTTTACTCTGCAATCAGCGGCATGAATGCAGGACAAACAAAAATCAGCGTAGTTGCTGATAATATCGCCAACATGAATACAATCGGGTTTAAAGCATCAAAAGTGAACTTTTCCGATGTGTATTACAATACATCCTCTGTCGGACAGGCGCCCTCCGGAGATTTAGGCGGTACCAACCCCAAACAAATCGGTATAGGTGTTACAACAGCATCTATTGCAAGAGATTTTTCTTCCGGTACAACCCTGACAACAGGCTTAAACACTGACCTTTTTATTAACGGCAGCAGTTTCTTTACTGTATCCAGCCCGACGGCCGGTGTTCTTTATACACGTGACGGTAATTTTACAGTTGATTCTGACGGCTATCTTGTTACGTCAAGCGGGTATAAAGTACTGGGTACAGACACTCTTTTAGACACAACCTCAAGCACAACACCGGTTAAAATTCCTACGTATATTTCTACTGTTACAACTGCGTCAACAAATGAGCAGATGGAAAATACAGCGTTGAGCGACTTGAATGGTATTACATCGGGCGGGGTTACGGACGGTGCGTTTACTATTATCACCTATGATAATACCGGTGCACCTACAAATCATGTCATTGATGTTTCTTCCGATATGACGGTTAATGATCTTATCGGTGCCATAAATGCAGAATTAGGCGGAGGCACAGCTGTTTTACAAAACGGAGGAATTACTATAAATACTCCCGGTGGCGCCAGCAGAATGGAATTCCAAAACGGTGACGCAGGTGACGCTGATGTTCAGGCCTCTAACATTGCTACTGTTATGGGGTTTGATTCTACCGATACAAACGGAGTATATGCAACGCAGGCTTTAAATTATCACCAGACTATAGCTGCAGGAGCTCCGAGTGATTTAAATTCTCAAAACTATACATCTGTTTCAATCAGTGAAAACGGTATCATTGATGTTAAGTATGGTAACGGTGATACACTTAGCGTTATGCAGGATCCTGATAATCCTAATAACATGATATTTAAATACACTTTAAATAATGGTCGTATTATAACCGGAGATAACCTTACAATTCATGATGGTATTGTAGAACCGGCAAATTTACAGATTCAACTTGCAAGTTTTGTTAACCCGAATGGTCTGGTTGCAGAAGGAAGTAATACTTATACAGTAGGCGCTAACAGCGGTATTGCCCTATACGGCAGCATAAACTCCAATGCTTTCGGCAGCGTCATATCCGGTGTCTTGGAAGGTTCTAACGTTGATCTGGCGTCTGAATTTGCAGAAATGGTTGTTGCTCAAAGAGCTATTGAAGCAAACAGCCGTGTATTTGACGCTACAAACCAGATACTGCAAACATTATCCACATTAGGCAGATAATGATAATTTAACCCGTTAAAAATGTATAATTTTATTTCATCTTAAAAACCCGATATCTTATGATATCGGGTTTTTTATACTCTCTCTTCTTAATTTTTATTAGTATGATTTATACTCTTTTTCAAAACCAAACAAAGAGCTTACTGATTCATTATCGTGGATTCTAGAGATTGCTTCTCCCAAAATAGGTGCAATACTAAGCTGTGTAAATTTGGATGAAACTTCTCTATCAAGCGGAATCGAATTAGTAATGATAACTTCTTCAACAGGTGCATCTTCAAGACGCTGTATAGCAGGCCCTGATAAAATCCCGTGTGCTGCACATACATATACTTTTTCTGCCCCTTCTCTTATAAGAAGTTTTGAAGCTTCGCAGATTGTACCTGCTGTATCAATCATGTCATCAACGAGGATACAAATTTTTCCTTGAACATCGCCGATAACGTGGTCTGCAATGGCTTCATTATGTTTGTCACGTCTTTTATCGACGATAGCAAGCGGACAATCAAGTTGTTTTGCAAAAACTCTAGTTCGTTGAACTCCGCCTGTATCCGGGCTTACTGCAACAAGTTTGTCTTTTGGTATATTTAGATTTTTAATATATTCAGTCAAAACAGGAGTAGCGTAAATATGGTCAACAAGTATATTAAAAAATCCTTGAATCTGACCGGTGTGCAAATCCATTGCCAGTATTCTGTTAGCGCCGGCTGTGGTTAACAAATCTGCAACCAGTTTAGCTGTAATAGCTTCTCTGCCGGAGGTTTTTCTGTCCTGTCGGGCGTATCCGTAGTAAGGAATTACGGCTGTGATTGATTTTGCGCTGGCTCTTTTAAACGCATCAATCATGATTAAAAGTTCCATAAGATTTTCATTAACTGGATTTGAGAGAGGCTGAACAATGAAAACATCATCACCTCTTATACTTTGCTGTACCTGTACGTAAATTTCTCCGTCTGCGAAATTTTTAATAATCATAGGTCCGACGCTGGTACCTAAATAATCTGCAAGCTCCTGTGCAAGTTCTTTATGTGCACGACCTGAAAAAAGTTTGATGTCATGGGTCGGATTGATTGTTTTTTCACGCTGGGGAAATTCCATAGTCAATTCCATTTTTCATTCCTTCCTTTGTTGCCAGAACAACTAAATTATACCAGCAAATCATTATATTTTATACATGTTTTTTATTTTCTTTAAGTATTAAATTTTAAAAACAGTGAAGATATTTTTTGTTACTTTTGTGTGAAGGATTTTTTTTATTGCAACAAAATGTTACAAATGTAATGTTTTAATTTAATGAGCCTGAAGCTAGTAATGTAACAAATGATGTTCGAGAAAAATTCGTGATAAGGCTCTGCCGAACAAAAGCAGCCAGTGGCTGGTTTTGTGAGAGGTAAGCGACGTGAACGAATTTTTGGAGTGACACATTGTTCACATAGTGAAGCCCCCATTTTTACAATTTTCACAAAATCAAAGCCTCTCATAAAACCTGAC
>CALVAT010000007.1 GCA_944325565.1 Candidatus Gastranaerophilales bacterium | reverse complement strand
TACGCCTTTTACTTGCCGGCCATCTGGCTTGCTACTTCTTCAGCAAAGTTGTCCTGTCTTTTTTCGAGACCTTCGCCTAATACGTAGCGAACAAATGATTTGATTTGCAATTTACCTTCAATCAATTGAGCAACTGTTTCGTCAGGGTTTTTCACGAATGGTTGTTCAAGTAGACATCTTGAAGCCATCAATTTGTTGATTCTGCCTTCAACGATTTTTGCTCTGATGTTTTCTGGTTTTTTAGCAAGGTCTTCTTTGCCCATTTCGATTCTTGTTTCTTCATCGATAACCGATTGAGGAATTTCTTCTCTTGAAACGAATTCAGGAGCGTTAGATGCGATGTGCAAGCAGATATCTTTTTCTAAAGCTTCGTCAGCCTTGTCAGTGTTTAAAAGAACACCGATTTTACCGTTGTGAATGTATGTTGCAGGGTTTCCTTCAACGATTACGAATCTTCTTACGGTAATTTTTTCGCCGATTGTAGCAACTTTTTCTTTAACAATATCTTCGATTTTTTTGCCGCATTTAGCGCATGTAGAAGCTAATAATTCTTCAACATTAGCAGGTTTTGTTGCAACAACCTGTTTTGCAAGGTTAGAAACGAGTTCTTTAAACTCTTCGTTTTTGGCAACAAAGTCTGTTTCGCAGTTTACTTCAATCATTGCTCCTGTATTGCCTTCAATATAAGAACCTACTAAACCTTCAGCAGCGATTCTGCCCATTTTCTTTTCTGCAGAAGCAATACCTTTTTGGCGGAGATATTCCATAGCTTTTTCCATATCACCGTTGTTTTCAACAAGTGCTTTTTTCGCATCAAGAATACCTGCACCGGTTTTTTCTCTGAGTTCTTTTACCATAGCAGCGGTTATTGTCATAATATTATCCTCTCTGTTTGTTTTAATAAACTTTAGATGTCTACCCAAAACTTAATCGGGGTGTGAACAATCTCAAAAATACTTACTTTCTGTCCGGAAAGATATTAAATTTAAAAAAGCAGGCAGGAGTTTCCCAACCTGCTTTTTAAATTATAGATTATGCTTCAGCCGGAGCTTCTTCAGCTTTGGCTTCTTCTGCTGTAACGCCTGCATCTTCAGCTTTAATAGTTTCTGCTTTAGCGCCTACAGCTTTGTTTTCTCTTAATTGTTTGCCTTCTAAAACTGCATCAGCCAATTTAGAAGCAATCAATCTGATTGAACGGATAGCATCATCGTTACCGGGGATGATGTAATCGATTCCATCAGGGTTTGCGTTTGTATCAGCAAGACAAATTACAGGGATATGCAATTTGTTAGCTTCTGCAATAGCAATATCTTCTTTTTTCTGGTCAACAACAAAGATAATGTCCGGCATACCGCGCATTTCTTTGATACCGCCTAATGTTTTAGACAATTTTTCGAGTTTTTTAGTCATTTGAACAACTTCTTTTTTAGGAAGTTTGTCAATGTGACCTGAATTTACGAAGTCTTCGAGTTCTCTTAATTTGTTAACTCTGCCTCTGATAGTTTCAAAGTTAGTTAACAAACCGCCGAGCCATCTTCTGTTGATATAGTACATTCCGCATCTTTGTGCTTCCTGTGCAACAACTTCTGTAGCTTGTTTTTTAGTACCTACGAAAAGAACATTTTTGCCTCTTGCTGCAAATTCTTTAACGATTTCGTAAGCTTCATCCAATTTATCGGAAGTTTTTCTTAAATCTATTACATAGATTCCGTTTCTTGCACCGTAAATATACGGTTTCATTTTGGGGTTCCATCTTTGTGTCTGGTGACCGAAGTGTACTCCGGCTTCAAGTAAATCAATCATTGATGCTACCGGCATCTTTTTCTCCTTTTCTTGCGGGCTTTAACATACTAGGAAGGGTGTTTTGCTTTGAAGACCGGCTTCTCAGCCCCGACTGGTTCCGTCTAAAGTCCAATTACTGTACTACAATAAAAATTATATCCCAAACAAAATATAAGAAAACATGGGCTGTTTATATTGCTTAATAATTCAACACTAAAAATTTTTATTTAATATATAATTAGGAAAAATACCTATTAAAAAATATTTTGAATCATTATACATTTTTAGACAAGGGTCAGGAGTATGGCAGACAAAAAAACAAAGAAAAAAATTAAAGTTGCATTCCCTCATATGGGAAATATTTATATTGCGTGGGGCTCAGCATTAAGAAGACTCGGGATAGAACCTTTTATCCCGCCGTATTCCAGCAAAAGGACTCTTTCTTTAGGTACAAAAAACAGCCCTGAGTCAATTTGTCTGCCTTATAAATTGATTTTAGGAAATTTTATCGAAGCCATTGAAGGCGGTGCGGATTATGTAGCAATGATTTCGTCTCCGGGTATATGCCGTCTTGGCGAATATGGTGCGGGTATACAAAATACGCTCGCGGATATGGGGTATCACGCAAATTACATAGAACTCCAGCTTTATGACGGAGTAAAAGGTATGTACAAATTTTTAACAGAATTAAGCGGGGTGAAAAATCCGATAACTATATTAAGAGCTATTGTTTTTGCTTTTAGAAAAGTTTTTGCCACTGACAGAATGGAAAACCTTCTTTCATATTACAGAGCAAGAGAAATCCACACAGGCGATGCTGAAAAGGCTTTTAAAAAGGGTATGAAGCTTATTTATGAAGCAAATCACTACAAAGAATTAAAAAAAGCAGAAAAGCAGGCAACGGCAGAAATTAAAAAGGTACAAATTGATCCGAAACGAGATGTCTTGCATGTTGATTTGACAGGCGAAATTTATCTTGTGCAAGACCCGTTTTCAAACCAGAATATTGAGCGAGAACTCGGAAAAATGGGCGTGCAGACGAGAAGAACTCTCACTGTTTCAAGCTTTTTAAGAGACGCAATCATTCCTAAGATGTTTGTTAAAGGCGAAACACACCTTGAAAGAGCAATAAGACTTGCAAAGCCTTACCTTGCCAGAGATATAGGCGGTGACTCATTGGAATGTGTGTCTGATATTGTTTATGCTAACGAAAACGGTAAAGACGGTATTATTCACGTAAGCCCGTTCACATGTATGCCTGAGATTATGTCGCAGAACTTTTTCCCCGCTATCAGAGAAAACTGCGAAATTCCTATTTTGCCTCTGATTCTTGATGAACAAACGGGTAAAGCCGGTTATATTACACGTCTTGAGGCATTTGTAGATCTGATGAGAAGACGTAAAAGAAAAAAAGAAATGGAGCTTGCACAGGCTGCAAAATAGTTAAGCGGGTTTGTGCTAAAATTTAGTACATAATAATAAATTAATAGTATTAAGGAAGTTGAAAATATGGTTTCACAAGCAATTAGAGATAAATATGAGGTAGTTATAGGGCTAGAAGTGCATGCCCAGCTGAAAACAAAATCAAAAATATTTGCACCCGATTCAACGGAGTTCGGTGCAGAACCGAATACGCACACAAGCACAATTACTCTGGGGATGCCTGGGGTATTGCCTGTTTTGAATAAAGAATGCGTTAATATGGGGATTCTTTTGGGACTTGCGCTGAACTGTGAAATACCAGCAAGATGCAAATTTGACAGAAAACAGTATTTTTATCCTGATTTGCCGAAGGGATACCAAATTTCTCAATATGACCAGCCTATATGCGTAAACGGTTATATTAATATTAAAGGTAAAAAAATAGGTATTACCCGTGCACACCTTGAAGAAGATGCGGGGAAACTTGTGCACGCAGGTGCGGACGGTCTTGCCGGTTCTTTATATTCGCTTGTTGACCTTAATAGAGCGGGTACACCTCTTCTTGAAATCGTATCTGAACCTGATATGAGATCTTCTGACGAGGCCAGAGCATACATGGAAGAGTTAAGAAACATTGTCCGCTATATAGGGGTTTGCGACGGAAACCTTGAAGAAGGTTCTATGAGATGTGATGCTAACGTCTCTGTTATGCCTAAAGGTTCAGATAAATTCGGCACCCGTGCAGAAATTAAAAATATCAACAGTTTTTCTGCTTTGCAAAGGGCTATTGAATATGAAATAGACAGGCAAATTGAAATTGTTGAAGAAGGCGGTGAAGTAGATCAGGAAACAAGACTCTGGGATGATAACCAGAAGGTTACCAAAACAATGAGAAGTAAAGAAGATGCAAATGACTATCGTTACTTCCCTGAGCCCGATTTAATGCCTGTTGAAATTTCAAGAGAATGGGTTGAAGAAATCAGGAAGAAAATGCCGGAGCTTCCTGATGCAAAACGTAAAAGATATGAATCTCTCGGGCTTAGCGCTTATGATGCCAATGTTATGGTGGAACAAATGGAAACAGCTCTTTTCTATGATAAAGTGCTCGAGCTGGGAGCTGATTATAGAACGGCAAATAACCTTCTTGTCGGTGATATTACGGCATTTTTAAAAGAACATAATATTAATATAAACCAGACAAAACTTACTCCGGAGCATCTTGCAGAGCTTGTTAATCTTATTACAAAAGGTACAATTTCAAACAACATAGCTAAGAAAATCCTTCCGCAAATGCTTGAAAACGGTACAAAACCTCAAGAGATTATTGAAAAAGAGGGCTTGAGCGTAATTTCGGACGAAGGCGCGATAAAAGAACTTGTGCAAAAGGTTATTGAAGCAAATCCTGCGCAGGTTGAGGCTTACAAAAATGGGAAAACCAACCTTATGGGCTTTTTCGTAGGGCAAATTATGAAGGAAACAAAAGGAAGAGCTAACCCGCAAATTATTAACAAACTTCTGGGTGAGGCATTGAGTAAATAATTAAAAAGAGATAGTAATAAAAAAGAGGGCTTAAAGAGCTCTCTTTTTTCATTCATTTTTATAATGTAAAGAATTGTAACAGATATAATAAATATTGAAATTGTATATAAAAAATTGTTTTTATATATATGTGTGTATTCTAAACAAAGGTGTAAGCAATGACAATTACTGGTATCTATGGTGTAAATAATACTCAAGGAACTTCCAGAACATCTGGTTCAACAGCTCCGGCAGAAGATACAACCGGTTTGTTCGGAACAGAAGAAACTTCTGAAAGTCAAGAAACATCTAAGTCAGATGCTGAATTAGCTCAATTAGAAGCAGAAATTGAAGCTCTTGAAAACCAGAGAGCTGAAAAAATTGCTTATAAAAGTGAGTTGGAAGCTCAATTGAGAGCATTATATAATCAAAAAAGAAATCTTGAAGAGCAAATCCAAGCTAATGAAGAAAGAATTAAAGCTAATGAAGATGAAATTAAAGAAAACGAAGAAAATATAGAAAAAGAACAAGAAGCAATTGAACAATTGCAAGAAGGATATGATAAAAATAACAAAGATGCTGATGCATTGAACCAGCAAATTAGTGAAAAAATTTCTAAAATGCTTAGTGATTCACAAAACAATGTTGCTGAAGAAAGAAAAAGAATTCAAGATGCGACTGAAGAAGCCAATGCTAAAGTTGAATCAGGCGAATTAGAAGAAAACGAAGTTGCACAATATGTTGCAGAAAAAGTAGGAAATCCTTCTTTAGTTAACAGTAATCAAGAATTTTCTGCAATCAGTTCATTGATGAGTCAGGTAAAGGCTTTAATCAAAGAAACAAATAATTGTGTATCAGAAATGGATATCAGAAAGAATAACATCGTTACTTATCAAACTAATATTAACAGAGCACTTTCTGAAAATAAATCTTTAACAAAACAGAATAAGCCGCTTGAAAAACAGCTTTCATCAATAAATAAGCAGATAACTGCAGTACAGAATGAAATAGCTATCACTGATAGTGAGATAGCAGCAATAGACCAAAAAATATCAGCAAAACAGTCTGGCTCTGAAAGCTCATATTCCGGCTATGATAATAGTTATAGCTATTCTGATACTCAAACAACGGATGTAGATATATATACAGAAGAAACAGTTTCTAACGAAACCTCTCAAGTAACATCAAATCCATTCCTTGCTGTATCTTATAACTTCAGTAGTTATACAAATATGACAGAAGCTTTAGAAGCAATGGCAAACAATAATGAACAATCTTCAACAAGTGCAAGAACAACTGTAAACAATAACAATCAGGAAATCAGAAAAATGTTTCAGGATCTTGTTGCCTAATAATCAAGCAGACTATATATAAAATAAACCCCGATTGTTTTTAATCGGGGTTTATTTTTTCTGTTATAAAAAACAAACTTATTATGTCCGAGAAAATTTTGCGCTAAGGAATGTGAGCAGAATTTTTGAGTGTCACTTGAAAAGGTGAGCAGGTGTCGGCTGCGTTGAGCCGGCGGTACCTGCGACACTAGATTATTAGCCTTTATTCTTCGATCTTCTTTTTATTAAAAGGATTGGTTGTATTTGTTGAAGTTGTAGAGGTATTTGCATTTGCAAAATTCCAGCCGTTTGATTCACCTTTTGTTATAAAAGATGCAGTTGAGTTTAATGTTGCATTCAATACTGCATTATCATAGGCAGTAGGTTTACGTTTTGATGATGTCGTTTCAGATGCGTCCTGAGCTGCACCACCTGTTAATGAGTTAATTCCATTCATTCCTTGATTAAAAAGATTCATAACAGATTGTCCCTTTTGCATCCAGTTATTCTGGTTTCCTGTTTCAGCAGCAGCGCCTTCTGTTTCTTCGCCATCTTCAAGTTTTTTGAGTGTTTCGTCTAATTTTTTACTCAAATCAGATGATAGTTTTTGTACATCGCTTTTTACTGCTTCGTAAGCGGTTGCCTTTGTTTCTAAGTCAGCTTGGGCTGTTTCTAATTGCTGTTTGGCATTTTGAAGTTTTTCATTTGCTGCATCTACATCTTCTTTCGCTTTAGTAAGGTCTTTTTCTGCTTTTTGCAATGCTTCTTCATCCTGATCAAGCTGAGCTTGGGATTGGTCTCTTTCTGCTGTGGCCTGTTCTTTTTGAGCTGTAGCTTTTTGAAGCTCTGCTTTAGCTACTTCAAGTTTTGCTTCTGCTGCTTTTAATGCAGCTTCTGCTGCTGCAAGAGCTGCCTTGGCAGCGGCCAGTGCGCCTGCTGAAAATGGAACTGCTGATGAAGCGGCTGCTACAGCAGCTTTAGCTTCTGTTACTGTCGTTTTACAGCTTGCAACTGTTGCTTCTGCTGCGGTTTTATTGGCCTGTGCTTTTGTTTCAGCAGCTTCTGCTTTTGTTAAATTAGCTTTTTTGGCTTCTAAATCAGCTTTTTGGCTATCAACTTTAGCTTGACTTTGTTCTTCTGTTGCTTCTGCGGCGTCTTCAACACCCTGAGCTGTTTCTTTTTCGCTTGTTGCTGTTACGACACCTTCTTCGTTAGTTGCAACTGTGTTTTCTGCATTTGTTACTTCAGTGCCGGCTGCGTCTACGCTGGCTGCTGCTTCAGGTGAAGAAACTAAATTATCGACACCTGTTTTTGCTGCACGTACAACATTAACATCTTTACTGCTTAAAGCAGAATTGCCTTCTTCAATTTCTTGATCTGTTGTATTTCCATTCGATACAGAGTTGGTTGCAGAACTTGATGTTCCTGTGCCATAAGCCTGTTCTGGTGTTGAATAAACTTTTTGTCCTTTGTCGGATGAAAAAGCAACCGAATCTCCTACGTTGCCCCAGTTGCCGTTGCCGCTAAGATCGATTGTAGGTATTGTTGTTTCTGTTGCATAGTATGTTTTAAAATCAAAAAGTTTTTTAAAATCTATTTTAAATTTGTCGTTTCCTGAATTTAAGCTTACGCCGTCACCCATTTTAATGCTCTCTTTCTTTGTCTTAATTTACTCTCTATATAAATAAAAACCTTTTAAATAAAGAAATTGATATTTGTGTATATATTTTTTATATATTATTTACATAAGTTTACAATTGTATAATTTTGTAAAAATACTTAAAAAATTTGGCAACATTTTATATTTAAGGAACTTTATAGTATTGTAACTTTAGTGAGGTGTGAACATGAATTTTTCAGCAGTGACAAATAACATTTCAGACAAAGCAAAACAATATGCGGATAGTGCTAAAACAACTTATGACAAAACCTTTAAACCGTTTATAAAAGAGCAGTTAAAATATGCAAAAACGATTTCGAAAGATTCTTTTGAGTTTGTGAAAAATAATCCTAAAAAAATCGGCAAATACGCAGCTGTTACAGCTGGTATTGTTGCGGTTGGAGCAGGCGTTGTAAAAGGCGTAAAAGATTACATCGAAACCAAAAAAGTAAATAAAATTCTTGCAAAATTTGTTGCTATGGAAAAACAAAATAATAAAGAATTAAAAGATTTTATCGGTGTACAAAAAGAGATGATTGACGCTAAAGACGCAATAATTGAATCACAGAAAAAAGTTATTGAAGAACAAAAAGCTAAAATCGCACAAAATTAAAAAGTATAATTGATAAATAAAAAGACCCTTCAAAAAAAATTTTTAAAAGATTTTAATTGAGGGGCTTTTTTTATATGATAAAAAAATGGAAAAAGATGAAAATTTTGATAAAATTTCGTTAAACAGAGTTGTTATTTTTTCTTCGTTCTATATACTCGGTGTAATAGGCTTTTTTACACATAGCGAGGCTTATATCGCTATATTTTTATTTGTGCTTACAGTGTTTGCGCTGGTTAAAAATTTTGTTTCAAACAGGTATGCAATCATCTGTTATCTTGCCTTTGCGCTTGCGCTTTTTAACTGTCATGTACAAATAAAAAATCATGATGACCTGTCGAAGTTTATCCCTTCAAAGGCCTCTATAACAGGTACTGTTACGTCTATCCCAACAACAAACAATCCTTCAAAAACAAAATTTTATTTAAAGCCTGATTCGGGAATATTTAATGATATAAAAGCAGAAAACCTTAAAGCAAAAACAATTGTAACCTTATACGATACACAGGAAAATATAGCCAAAATAAAAATTGCCGATAAAATAGAGCTGAAAGGTAAACTAAGAAGCCCTATTAAGGCTAAAAATCCTTCTCAGTTTGATTATGCCAACTATCTTAAAAACCGTCGGGTATTTTCTACCTTTTATGTAACGAATAATAATTGGAAGGTTATCTCAAAACCGGATAGTTTTGGCGGCAGGTTTCTTCAACAATTGAATGATACAAGAAACAATATACTTGAGCATCATAAAAAATTTATAAAAAGTCCTAATATTGAAGTGCTTGGCGGTATTGTTTTCGGCGATGATGCAATAAATCCTCCGGATGAAATAAAAAATTCTTTTATTAATTCAGGTTTGCTGCATATACTGGCGGCTTCCGGTATGAACGTGTCTATAATATTCGGAATCTGGTATTTTATAGGCTGCCGTTTGCGCATAAATCATCGTCTTGTTGTCATTTTAGGGGCATTGCTTGTCGCGTTTTATACACTTATGACCGGTATGGGGGCGTCTGTTTTGCGTGCGGCTATTATGATTGAATTTATCATACTCGGGAAACTTATTGACCGCAGTGCAAACAGTGTGTCTTTGGTTTTTCTTGTTGCATTTTTAATGCTTTTGTATAATCCGGCTATGATTAACGATGTAGGGTTTCAGCTTTCGTTTGTTGTAACATTTGCGTTAATATTTTATGCTCAGCCGGTACTGGAAAAGATTAAAAATAAAGCTGTTGAATTTATTCTCGGAGCAATCTTCATACCTGTTATTGCCCAGTTATGGGCTGCCCCGATACAGATGTTTTATTTTAACTCTTTTGCAACATATTCAATACTTGCTAACTTTTTGATTGCTCCTTTTATTGCTGTGATAAGCTTTGTCGGCTTTGTATCTTCTATTCTTGCGATGATTCCTGTTGATACTTTTGTTGATAAAATCTGTATGACATTTGCATTTGTCTTGAATCCGGTTGTGACAATACTTATCAAAATTTCTGATTATTTTGCAAATCTTCCTAATGCATTGCTAACGACAACTCATCCTGATATTTTTCAGATAATAATTTATTATTCCATTCTTGTGATATTTGGTTTGGCATTAAGAACAAAATTCAATAACCGCAAAACATGGAGCATACTTTTAATTCTGCTTATGCTTTTTGTTGTTTCTTTTAAGAAAATCGACAGAAAAGAACTGGAGATAGTTGTTTTTGATGTAGGAAATGCCGACAGCTTTTTAATAAAAACCCCGAATAGCAAATATATAATGATTGATACGGCTCACGGGTCTAATGACGGGGTGTCTTCAAATTTCTCTCAGGCAGATGCAATAATGAACAAATACCTTAAAGACAGAGGGATTAAAACTCTTGACGTTTTATTGCTCACGCATTTTGATGCTGACCATTCGGGCGGAGCCATAGATGTAATGAAAACGGTAAAGGTCAAAAAGCTTGTACTAAACAAACAAAAAGATAACTCTAAAACAACAAAAGCCATAATAAATTACTTAGAAAAGAACAAAATTAACAACATTACCGCACAAAATAATTCGGCTGTTTTTGAAGAAAATGATCTGACAATAAAAACTTTTACGCCGGATATAAATACAAAAAGCGACAATGATACATCTACTGTGGCACTTCTTTCTTATAAGGATTTTGATATGTTGTTTATGGCCGATGCGGGTGTAAAGAGTTTTGAAAAAATTAAAAACAATTTAAATAATGATGATATAGAAATCTTAAAATCGGGTCATCACGGTGCAAACAATACTGTTTCTAAAAATATGTTAAAATCTATCAACTCTGACGCAACAATCATTTCAACGGGGTTAAACCCATACGGTCATCCGACAAAACAAACTTTGAAAATACTTGCTAAGAATAATCAAAGAGTATATAGGACAGATATAGACAACGCAATAAAAATTACAAGCGACGGAAATGTATACGAGATTTATCGTTACAATGCTGTTAATAAAAATTTTGAAAGAGATATGAGACGGTTGTGTGTTCAACAGAATAACTCGTCTGGAAATTGAAACCTGTCTGTTATATAATTTTTGTGGCTGAACAGGCGTAATAAAGGAAAAAAGGAATAACAATGAGTACAACTACACCAAACAAAAAAGGTCGTATAATCACGGGAATGCGCCCGACCGGAAGATTGCATCTGGGGCATTATCTCGGTGTATTAAAAAACATGGTAAAACTTCAGGAAGAATATGAATGTTTCTTTTTTGTTGCTGATTGGCACGCTCTTACGACCAAATTTGACTGCACGGAAAATCTTGTTGAGGATACAAGAAATGTTGTGCTCGACTGGCTGGCTGCAGGTATTGACCCTGAAAAGGCGGATATATATATACAGTCACATCTTCCGCAAACATCAGAGCTTCATATTTATTTAAGTATGATTACACCGCAAAACTGGGTAGAGCGTGACCCGACCCTTAAAGACCTTGCTAAAATGATTAGAGCCGGTGAAGATGAAACAAAACCGAATGTATCATACGGATTTTTAGGTTATCCTGTTTTGATGTCAGCAGATATTTTATCTTTCAATGTTGATTATGTTCCTGTCGGTATAGATCAGGTTGCACATATTGAAATTACAAGAGATATTGCTAGAAGATTCAACAATATATATAAAACTGAACTTTTTAAAGAGGCTAAGCCTTTGTTAACCACTACCCCAATGTTAAAAGGCGTAGACGGACAAAAAATGGGTAAATCCTTCCATAATGATATTAAAATTTCTGATGACGAAGAAACAACCACCAAAACAATAATGAAAGCAATTACTGACAGAAGCCGTGCAAGACGTGATGACCCCGGACATCCTGATAAATGCGAGGTGGCTTTTGAATACTGGAAAGCTTTCGCTACTGAAGAGCAGGTTAAAAAAGTTCAGGAGGAATGTATTGCCGGTAAACGAGGCTGTGCTGACTGCAAACGTGAACTTGCGGCAATAATAAATGAACAGCTTAAACCAATCAGAGAAAGAAGAAAATACTACGAGCAGCACCCTGAAATTGTTGACGAAATAATCAGAAAGGGTGATGAAAATGCCCGTATCGCGGCAGAAGAAGTTCTTTCAAAAATAAGAAAAGCTGTCGGAATGTTTCAATTATAAATGCTAAATTTTAGGGGCGTATCGGAGTCAAAAAGTGACAATTGAGAATAAAAACATTTTAATCGGAATAACGGGCGGAATTGCTGCATATAAAATATGCGGGCTTATTCGTTTGTTTAAAAAAAACGGTGCAAATGTAAAAACGGTTGTCACAAAAAGCGCTCTCGAGTTTGTGACGCCGTTGACTCTGCAAACTCTGTCACAGGAGCAGGTTTATGTTGAGCAATTTGTGTCGGAAGAAAGAAAACCCGAACATATTGCACTTTGCGACTGGGCTGACATTTTTGTAATAGCTCCCGCAAGTGCAAATACAATCGGTAAAATTGCTAACGGAATTTGTGACAATCTTCTTACCTCGCTTGCCTGTGCTTTTCAAAAACAAATAATATATGCTCCCGCAATGAATACAGGCATGTGGGAAAATGGGGCCGTGCAAAAAAATATCCAAACACTAAAAACTTTTGGTGCGATTTTTGTTGAACCTGAAGATGGTTTTCTTGCCTGCGGCACGGACGGTAAAGGCAGGTTAGCTGACATTAATACAATTTATGAAAAAACTTGTAAATGTTTGCAAGCGAAGCAGTTTCTAAAAGGTAAGAAAATAGTTATAACAGCTGGCGGCACAAAGGAAAACTTTGACCCCGTACGGTATATAGGCAATTACAGCTCCGGCAAAATGGGTACTGCTATTGCGGATAGAGCGTTTGAAGCGGGTGCGGATGTTTGTCTTATAAAAACTTTTGAACTTTCAAGAAGTTATAAAACCGTGGATGTTCAAAGTGCTGTGCAGATGTTTGATGCTGTGAAAAAAGAATTTGCCAATGCGGATATTCTTATAATGACGGCTGCCGTAGCTGATTACAGACCTGAGAAAACTGCTGATTTAAAACTTAAAAAGGATTCTACGGAAGAATTAGTATTAAAACTTGTAAAAAATCCTGATATTTTGTCAGAAATGTGTAAAATAAAAAAAGAAGGCCAAACCGTAATCGGCTTTTGTGCGGAAAGCAACAATCTGCTTGAATACGCAAAACAAAAAATTCAAAAGAAGAATTGCGACTACCTTATTGCTAACGATATTTCGCGCAAAGATACAGGTTTTTCAAGCGATTACAACGAAGTTTTTATTCTGGATAGAAATTTGAATATAACGAAACTTGAAAAAGATACAAAATACAATATAGCCCAAAAAATATTGGAGTGCTTATGGCAAAAACCAGCGATATAATTAAAATATTAGAAGATTATGCACCGCCTGAACTTGCAGAAAGCTGGGATAATTCCGGCTGGCAGGTTTTTCTCGGCAACGATAACACAACAAAGGTTCTTGTTTGTCTGACTGTCACAAATGATGTCATAAATCAGGCAGTTGAACTTGGTTGTAATTTAATTGTGTCTCATCATCCGGTTATATTTAAACCAATAAAAGTAGTGAAAGATGTAAAACTTATAAAGGCAATCCAAAGAGGGATACAAATTTATTCACTGCATACCAACTGTGATAAAACAAATAACGGAACAAGTGATATACTTGCTCAAAAACTTAATCTAAAAAAAGTTGCGGTAATGAATGATTTTGTCAGGGCCGGTTTTTCACCTTATGATATGACTATGGAAGAATTTATTTCTTATGTAAAACTGGCCTGCAATGTTACTAGAATAAAGTTTGTTAACAATGGAAACAAATCAAGGGTTAAAACAGTAGCAGTGTGTGCCGGAGCGGGTGCGGAATTTATTGAAGATATAGACAAGTATAATCTTGATGCTTATGTTACTGCTGACATAAAATATCATGATGCGATAGATTCAAGGCGTACTGCAATTTTGGACATAGGGCATTTTGACTCTGAAAAACCTTTTGTGGAAGAAATAAAAACATTGTTGGAATCTCATAAACATGAAGGCATAGATGTTGTGCTGGCAAAGGAAAAACAAGCCTGGGATTATGTTTAAAATAAAATATTTTATAATATTTATTTTTGTTTTTAATGTGTTTGCTGCAGCAGCAAATGCCTATGAAATCGCCTTAATTACATATCCCGATTACAACAAAAACTGGAAACAAATATACCGTGCCAAACAATATGATGAATTGCTTTCTCAGTGGATACCGTCTTATGAGGATGACAAAAAATGGACAGAATCCGTTGTTTTTCATTCTTATAAATGGGCAAAGGGCAACTCAAGCTATCGTTTTATGTCTAATCTTCTGGCAAATGTTTTGAACAGAAATTCAACGATGCGTACACAGATTTTAAAAGATCGTGCTGAAGATTCTATCGCCATCTGGTGTGCTGATAAAAATCAGAATATGGAAGCTCAGTGTGAAATTTTAAGGGTAACATCTTCTTATGAAGGTCTTGTTTCTATCCATTACATAAACAAAAATCCAAAAGCATTTATGGAATATCAAAAAGATAACTGGCTGCCGATTATACAAAATGTACGTATTTATTACAGTTATTTTCGCTGGGACAGGGTTAACGGCAAGGAAACATCAATCCAGCTGCAATAATTAGAATAAAGTCTGCTGTCCTGTAGAATTTGATGGTACTTTATAACCGAGAAGCCTGTAACCTTCCGGCGAGACTCTTCTTCCTCGCGGTGTTCTTTGAATAAATCCTTCCTGCAGAAGATACGGCTCGTAGACGTCTTCAATGGTTCTTGAATCTTCACCCAGCGCAGCAGCAATAGTTTCGAGTCCGACAGGCCCGCCATCATATTTTTCAATAATAAGTTTTATCATCTCTCTGTCGGTTGAATCCAGCCCGCTTTCATCAATATGCAGATTGTTAAGCGCTTCTATTGCAACGGGTTTTGTTATTTTTGCGTCCGCTTTTACAAGAGCATAGTCTGCAACTCTTTTCACAAGTCTGTTAGCAATTCTCGGTGTGCCTCTAGAACGGCTTGCGACAGTTTTGGCGCCTTCTTCGTCTATGTCAATTTCTAAAATTTTTGCCGTTCTTGATATAACCTGTGAAAGTTCATCAATTGTATAAAACTGAAGCCTGTGTATTATCCCGAATCTGTCACGCAGCGGCCCTGATAATGCACCGGCTTTTGTTGTTGCCCCGATAAGTGTAAATTTAGGCAGCGGAACTCTCAGTGTTTTTACTGTTTGAGCCTTGCCTGTTGTCATATCAAGGAAAAAATCCTCCATTGCCGGATATAAGATTTCTTCCGTAACCTTATTTAAACGGTGAATTTCGTCTATAAAAAGAATCTCTCCGTTTTTTAAAGACATCAATATGCCGATAATATCTCTCGGACGTTCTAGTGCCGGAGCCGAGGTGATTTTGATTTTTGTTTTTAACTCGTTTGCAATAACCGAAGCAAGTGTTGTTTTTCCGAGTCCGGGAGGACCGTAAAACAACATATGGTCAATTTGTTTATTTCTTTTTTGAGAAGCTTCTATTGAAATTTTTAAAGTGCTTTTAAGAGCGGTTTGTCCTATGTATTCTTCAAGAGTTTGCGGACGTATGTTGTTTTCAAAAGCCCTGTCATAGGAGATTTCTTTAGACTCAAGGTTTTCACTCTTTTTATCCCGTTCAAGTTTTAATGGTTTTTGAATATTATCGTTGTCCGAAAAAATTGCCAACTTTAACCGCTCCCTCTGTTTTGTAATATAATTATATCAGAATCGCAAAGAAAATACGAAAGAGTAAAAATAATGACTAAAACAGCAATCATCATCCCTTCAAGATACGCATCAACAAGACTCCACGCAAAACCTTTAATTAAAGTCGACGGAAAGCCTATTATCCAATGGGTTTATGAAAAGGCTTCGGCT
This sequence comes from Candidatus Gastranaerophilales bacterium, assembly GCA_944325565.1. Classification (GTDB taxonomy): domain Bacteria; phylum Cyanobacteriota; class Vampirovibrionia; order Gastranaerophilales; family Gastranaerophilaceae; genus Limenecus. The sequence continues at coordinate 31,246 of CALVAT010000007.1, read as the reverse complement.
GTAAAACAAGCTGATACGGTGATTGTTGCAACGGATCATGAAGAAATATATAACTGTGTTAAATCCTTTGGCGGCAATGTCGAAATGACAAGAGCTGACCACAAATGCGGTTCCGATAGAATTGCAGAAGTAGCCTCCCGCCATGAAGATTTTGAATATATTGTTAATCTTCAGGGGGATGAGCCTATGATTACGCCGGAAGCAATCGATGGGGTTATAACCGCGCTAAAATCCGGTAAAGATGCTGATATCGCTACACTTTTAAGAGTTATAACAGATAAAGATGAAGTTGAAAATCCGAATCTTGTGAAATGTGTTATTGATAACAACAACTTTGCTCTTTATTTTTCACGTTCAAAAATTCCTTACGAAAGAAATATCGGAGAGGCTGTTTTCTACGGCCACATAGGGTTATACGGGTATAAAAGAGAGGCTTTGTTTAAAATGACTTCTCTCAATCAAACAATGCTGGAAAAAGCCGAAAGCTTAGAACAATTACGTGCTTTGCAATCCGGCATGAAAATAATTACCTCAATAGTGAATATAAAACCTATCGGCATTGACACAAAAGAGGATGTGGAAGAATTTAAAAAGGCAATAGCTTCGGCTAATTAGTAGTTAAACTCTTTTATCATCTGTTCAATCCAGTTAAATATCCCCAAAAGCTCGTATGGCTTTGGAAGATACAGGTCTGCTCCGGCATTTAGCACCATTTTTTTATCATGAATTATTGTCGAGAGTATTATTTTTTTATCTTTAAATTTTTTATCTTTTTTTAGTTTTTTGCAAAGCTCAAGTCCTTTGAGAGTGTCAGCCTCGCCTGCATCAAGAACAATCAAAGCCGGATCAAAAGTTTTAATAAGATTCTGTGCAATCGTGTAATCCTGTGCCGAAGCTACTTCGTATCCCTGCATTTGAGCAGTGGTTTTTAAAAGATAGTTCAACGCTTCATCAGGTTCTATAACGAGCACCCTGTTGTTATATTCTTTATTTAGAACAGCATTATCTGCACTAAGCATTGTTCTTTCAACAAGGAACGAAGAGTCCGTACCTGAAGTTGAATACTGTGCAAGTTTACATGTCGCATAAAGTGCATTTAATGCAGAATTTACGCTTATATATGTCTGGTGTTCGCTTGAGATAATACCTATACTTGTAGAAACAAGATTTACACGTTTTCCTGCGTTATCATCTCCGTAAAGGGTTATATAACCACATTTTGCATCTTCTTCGCTGTAAAATTTTTTTACTATAGCTTCAAAAGCGTATACAAGAAAAGATGCAATATGCTCAGCTTTAAGAGGGTTTGTTAAAATTAAAAATTCCCCCTGCGAAAGTTCCCCTAGAAAATCTTTGTCATCAAGTGCAGAGCTGATTATAGCGGTATAAGTCTGGAGCATTTTATCGGAAGCAAGTTCTCCGTATATTTCTTTATATGGTTCAAATTCATTTATCCGCACAAGCATGCCCGCCCATTTTTTATTTTCTATAATGGTTCTTTTTAATGTTTTCAGGGAAAATTTTGTGTCGGGCAGTCGCGTAATACCATCAAGCATACTTTCAAAATGCCGTCTTAAATGGGCGTTTATTCTGGCTTTGAATTCCTCTGACTCAATTGGTTCGCTCAAAAAATCATCAGCACCTGCGTCTAGAACATCAAGTTTATCTTTCAGGTCATCAGATTTTGAAAGAGCAATAATACAGGGTCTTGTAGGATAGCCTAACATTCTAAGTTTTTTTACGTTCTCTGCAAGCGGAGTTTCCAGGCTGTCTGACACAAGTATCATATCAGGCTCATAGCTTGTTAATATTTCAAGCCCTTCTTCAAAATTTGCTGTTAAAATGGCACTTACTCCGTTATTTTCAACGAGTTTTTTATATTTTGCAGGCAATTCTTTTCTTTTATCAATAATTAAAACTAGTTTGGATAACATTATCTGTCCTCCAATTTTTTCTTACTCTGGCTTGTGTATGATGCAACAGGCAGAAGTATTTCAAACACAGAGCCGCTGTTAGGCAATTCTGTCGAGCTCTCAACAAAAATTTGGCCGCCCATTTTTTCAATCAAATCTTTGACAATATATAACCCCAGACCGCTGCCTTGGGTTTTACGGGTCAGGTGGTTTTCAATTCTTGTAAATTTTTCAAATATTCGTCCGAGATTCTCCGGTTCTATGCCTACCCCATGGTCTTTTACCTTTATGCTCACAAAATTTTCTTTATTAGCATTTGATATTTCAATTGTTACTACGCCTTTTTCGTAAGAATATTTGGCAGCATTATCCATCAAATTAATCATTATCTGCTGGAATTTGCTTTCGTCAACAAGAATATTAGGTACATCTGCTGCACATTTAATTTCAAACGGATGTGCAGGGTACTGGTTTTTCAAAATATCCGCAACTTGCTCTATCTGGGATTTTGCATTGACGGATTTGAATACAAGATTGCTGTGCTGAACCTGAATTTTTGAAATGGATAAAAGATTTTCTACCAGTTTTATTAGTCTGTTAGATTGTTCCTTGATTATTGTTAAGAATTTTTGTATCTGTGTTTTATCCAGTTTGTCGAAAGACATAAGCATGGTGTCGGCAAAACCTCTTATGCTAGTAAGTGGTGTTCTGAGTTCATGACTGACTGTGGATATAAAATCGGAATATATTTTTTCCATCTGGCTGTCAACAACAGTAAGGTAATAATACGAATAATATTCGTCATCATATTTGGTTATTTTATATGTATACTCCTTAATCACAACTGTATCTTTATTTTCAGGTAAAAAATCATACAGATTCTTTCCTGCTATCATTTCGCAGTTTGTGTTAAACATAGAGCAGAAGCTTTTGTTGGCATAGACTATTTGATTATCATAATCAACAGCCAGTACCGGTGAATCCAGCTTTTCTACAATTTTTTTAAAATCAATTTGTAATTTTTCCATACCTTTATTATATCAACTCAGGGATTTAATCGTAAAAATTTAAGGTTTTCTTAATTATGTCAAAAGAAGAACTTCTACAAAGAAAAATTTCCATTAATAAGGTGATTTATTCAGTTTCAAATTTTGCAAAAATGATAATATCCACCCCAACAAAAATTATATACCCGACTAAAAAGAGAGAGTTTAAGTATTATGAATTTGAATGAAGAATGCCTTTTAAAGTATTTGCAAAATCCAGAAGAATTATTTGATCTTACTGCATTTTTACTGGAATTTAATCAGGGGTATACGATAACCAACCCTCTTGAAGTTTAAGGCATATAAACTCATAATTAAATAGTAATTTAACAAAACAATTTGGCCCCATATCCTGATAAACCGGAGTCTTAAAAATGATGGAAAAAATTAAGCAGTATTTAAAAAATAAGACATTTTTAAAATATTTTTTGTATAGCATCTATATAATAATTACAATCGGACTTTTATTTGCATTATTGTGGCATCCTGCGGTAAGGAGCTTTTTTGGTATTATAGAGAACAAAACTTTTGATATACGCCAGAGTGTACTGGCTTCTTATAAAAAAGTAGACAAGAATATTGTTATACTGTCGGTGGATGATGAAAGTTATGAATATTTTTTGGATAAATACGGAGAATGGCCTATTTCCCGTAATGTATATGCAGATATAATAACTTATCTTGAAAAACAGAATCCTGCTGTAGTTGCTTTTGATTTAATGTTTGTGAAATCGTTAAAAAGCAGTGATAATGCTGACAATAAACTTGCTAAAAATATTGCAAAATACGATAATGTACTGACATCAATTAACTTTGATAATCAGTCCTTTGATCTGAGAAAACCAGTTGATCTGCCGGTGTCATTAAAAGCAAAGGTTATTAATGAGTCTAATATAAACTTAAAAAATGAATATTTTACTTTTTCTAATTGCAGGGCAATAATTAACCAGATATTAACAACTACATCTAATATCGGTCATATAAACTTGCTGCGTGATGAAGACGGCATTGCCAGATTTCTTCCTCCTTTTGTTGTTTACAAAGATGATTTTTATCCTCATCTTGCGCTCAAGGTTGCTCTTAAATACCTTGAAAAGACAGAAGATTTTAAAATTAACGAGTTTAAAATAAATAAGAGAGGAGAAATTTTACTCGGTGAAAGGACAATACCGCTTACTTATCACGGTGCTGCTGTTTTAAACTGGTATGGACAAAGCGGTATAAACAGTCATAATACATTTGAGTATATTCCGTTGTGGAAGGTTGAAAAAAGTATTTATGAGGGCAAGAACCTTCTTCCTGAAAACTATTTTAAAGACAAAATTATATATATAGGAACAAGTGCAACTTCTCTTTTTGACCTGAAAAGTGTACCTACTGATAGAATATTTCCGGGGGTAGAAATCCATACAACATTTATAAATAACATTCTGGACAATAACTTTATAAAAAGAGTCCCCCCTCTGTTTGATATATTAACAAGTCTTTTATTAAGTTTGTTTGTGGGGTTGATTGTAATAAGAAGTGAATCCACCGTAATATCCTCACTTGTAGCTATTTTAACGGCCATTATTTATATAATATTTTCTACCGCACTTATGCTATATTTTAATCTCTGGACCGGTATTGTTCTTGAGATAACGGCAATATTGCTTGTATTTATAGCCTGTTATCTTGCAAAATATATTCTTAAGTCAAGAGATTTAGAGTATACTTATGCTCTTGCGACGACGGATGGTTTAACAGAGCTTTATAACCATAGATATTTTCAGGAGCAAATGCTTCAATGCATAGAAACATGTAAAAGATATGAAAAATCTTTTTCTCTAATAATGATAGATATAGACTTTTTTAAAAAATTTAATGATACATACGGGCACCAGTCAGGCGATGCTGTTTTAAGACAGGTAGCACAAATTCTTAAAAAAAATGTTAGAAGTTCTGATATTGTTTGTCGCTACGGAGGGGAAGAGATGTCTATTATTCTTACCAATACCAATAATGAGAGTGCGATATTTACCGCAGAAAAAATTTGTAAAGCTGTAAGCGAGCACCCTCTGAAGCTTGTTAACGGAAATGATGTACAGGTTACAATCAGCCTTGGTGTTGCTACATATCCGCAGGATGGGCAAACCCCGCAGGAAATGATAAAGTATGCAGACGACTGTCTTTATATTGCAAAAGAAAATGGCAGAAATCAGGTGGGACGCAAATCAAATGGTTAGAAATTAACAAACCTGAATAATTTTTGAATTAACCCTTTAATACCTGTATCGTATGATATAGGATCTTCCTGATAATATGGTTTGTATGAATCAATGATGTTTTGCGGCAGTGGATTTCCGTCTTTAAATGTAAACGAAATAAATTCCAGCAGTTCTACCTGTTGTTCTTTATAATCAAGGTCTTTTGCTTTTATATCTTCGTCAGCTTCATAATGGCATAATGCATGCCATGCAGCACGAATCGACGGGTCTTCACAACCTTTTGGGAAAAGCAAAAGTCCTTTTTTTACACTTATTCTTTCGGTTAAAACCGCAATAATAATATTGCCGACAAATTGCCGTTGTTTTATTATATCAACACTGCTGTCTTGCATTCTTTTTGAAGAGAACTCATGTTCGTAATTGTTCTTGCAAGAGAATCCATATCGTTATTAAAATACTGGCTTGCAAGTTTTTTAATGGCCTCCTGTGCCATTTCGTCACGTGATGAAACAGTTTTGTAAAAGAATTTTTTACCCTGTTTATATCTAACGAGCATGTTTTTTTCGACTAATCTATCCATAACCGTTTTTACGGTAGTATATGCACGTGATACAGAAGAATTTCTGTTAATAATCTCCTGCACCTCTGTTACAGAAACATCAGAACTTTCAATTTCTTCAAGCATCCAAATAGTTTTCAAAATTTCATTTTCGAGGCTTCCGTGTGTATAATTCATTGTTATTCCTTTTTTCATAATTATAGCGACTACTCCTATCGTAATATAAAAGTAAATAAATTAAAATAAAAAAATATAAAAATTTCAGTAATTTTTTTATCAATTCATCTACATTTTTTCTAAATCCAGTTCTATTTTTTCATAACCGTCACCAAGACGTATTACATTTGAGTTATCAACAGCCTGTTTTGTGCTGCCTCCCGTAAAATCTTCGCTATGTATAACAATTCCGCTTCTTGTATTCACAACCTGTGTGCTTTTATTGCAACCGTATGTAATAAATATAAGAGCACATATTAAACAAATTAAACTATAATTTGAAAGTTTCATATCATAGCTCCTTGTTTTATTAATAAACACAAATTGCGGGATATTATTCAATTAAAATTTTACTACTACCATTATAGCATATGTTTTGTAAAATGTGCATAATTTATAAAAAAAATCAATGTGTTTATATCAATTACTTTACATAACAAAACTTGCCGGCTATTAAGAAATAAAGTAATATAACAAAAATAGCAGGAGAAAAATGAAAAAATTTTTATTTTCAATATTAATAATAACGATTTTCTATATAGGCAGTTTATTCCCAGCGCTATCCCAAAATTCTGCCCAAATAACTAAAATACCACGAACACAAAACCTAACCCAAATATATACATTCATGATTGATACAAGAAAAAGTGATATAATCAGGTGGATAAGAAACTTTTGCCTTACCAACAAGGTTTCTGTTGGTGGAATAAAAAATGCCGGCAAAAATCAAGAAATGTATTTAGGTTTTTTCGATCAAAAAACAGGACAATATAACTTTGAGAAAATTAAAACAGCAGATGGGACATTTGCTCTTAATGATGACGGTCAAGTTAAAATTCAGTTGTACGTAAAAACAACAAACGGCGCGTATGATATTACAACGGAACCGCTGGCCAGTAAAAGAGTCATACTTGTCGGTACTTTTATACTGAAATAACAGAAAATAATGGGGTAAAAATTGAACATCTTTGATGAACAACCTGATAAATCAACAGAAATGATTATAAAAACAGCAAAGGGTGAACTTCCTGCAGATTTAGTTATAAAAAATGCACAACTTGTAAATGTGCTTTCTGAAGAAATTTATGATGCGGATATTGCTGTTTCTAATGGTATTGTTGCAGGTATCGGGAAAGGATATACGGGGAAAGAAGAAATAGATGTTAATGGTGCGTATGTTTCTCCTTCTTTTATTGACGGGCATGTGCATCTCGAAAGTTCTATGCTTATGCCTTCCGAGTTTGCCAAACTTGTTGTTCCGTCAGGTACAACTACTGTTATTGCTGACCCTCACGAAATATCTAATGTTATGGGGCTTCAAGGGATAAGTTTTATGAGAGAAGCAACTAAAAAGCTGCCTCTTGATGTATACATGACTCTGCCTTCCTGTGTTCCTGCTACGGATTTAGAAACGTCCGGAGTTGATCTTAACAGTTATGACCTTGCATTATTAATTGATGCTCCATGGGTGCTGGGAATTGCAGAGATGATGAACTTTCCAGGTGTAATAAACTGTGATGGTAATGTTTTGAGTAAAATACAGCTCGGACTTGAAAAACATAAGTGTATAGATGGTCATGCCCCTCATTTGAGCGGAAAAGATCTGTGTGCATATGTTGCTTCCGGCGTGCATTCAGATCATGAGTGCACAACAGCACAAGAAGCTCTTGAAAAGTTGAGACTCGGAATGTATTTAATGATTAGAGAAGCTACAGGAGCAAGGGATTTAGAACCATTAATACCTGTTTTAAAAACTCATAACACACGCAAATGCATGTTTGTTACTGATGACAGGCATCCGAAGCATCTTGCGAAACATATTTCAAGAATGGTAAAAAAAGCTGTTAAAAACGGTATTGATCCTATAAAGGCAATACAGATGGCCAGTCTTAATACTGCGGAATATTTTAAAATTAATAACCTTGGAGCTATAGCTCCCGGCTATAAAGCGGATATGCTTGTATTAAATAATCTTGTAACTTTTGAGCCGGCTATGGTTTTTAAAAACGGAAAATTGACTGCTCGTGACGGGAAAATGCTTGTAGATACCAATATTTTAAAAGCACCGCCATTAAGAGGCTCTATAAATATTAAATATTTATATAAAGAAGACTTTCAAATTAAAGTCCCTGCTGGCAAGGATAAGATAAAAACAATAAATGTTATACCCAAACAGCTTATAACCAAAAGGACAGATGAAAAAATTCAGATAAAAGATGGACTTGCGGTGGCTGACATAGATAACGATATTTTGAAAATCGCTGTTATTGAACGTCACAAAGCTACCGGTAATATTGGATTGGGGTTTGTAAAGGGGTTCGGGCTAAAATCCGGAGCTATAGCTTCTACTGTAGCACATGATTCCCATAATATGATTATCATAGGCACTAATGACGAGGATATTTATTATGCAGCAGTTGAGCTTGTAAAATCCCAGGGGGGAAAGATTATTGTTGAAAATGGAAAAACTCTTGCACATCTGAAACTTCCCATTGCTGGGCTTATGTCCGACAAAACTGTTGAGGAAGTTCAAAAAGATATAAAAGAGCTCGAAGAAGCTGCGAAAAAGCTCGGATGTAAAATTGAAGACCCGTTTATGAGTATGGCATTTTTGTCATTGTCTGTTATTCCTGAATTAAAAATTACAGACAAGGGGCTTATTGATGTGAATAAGTTTGAAGTTACGGGATTATTTGTATAACAGGTTAGTTAATTAAAATAATTTTTGAGCCCAATTGTAAGATTGTTATTTTTGCAGAGCTTTTTAAGTTTGCTTATTGCTCTATTTTCAATTTGTCTTATGCGTTCTCTTGATACACCGTATCTGGAGCCGATTTCTTCAAGGGTTTTTCTATTTCCGTCATCATTCAAACCGTAGCGCATAATTAAAACGTCGCGTTCCTTCGGGCTTAATTGATTAAGCATTTTTTGGATATCTTCAAACAGATTTTCCTGAGAAACTCTTGTATCTGGAGAAACTGTTGACTCATCTACTATAAAGTCCCCGAGTTTTGATGATTCATCTTTTGCTGTAGCAGGAGTTTCTATACTAATTGTTGATTGTGCAGCTTTAATAAGGCTAGTTAATTTGTTGACAGGAATACCAACACGGTATGCTATTTCTTCTTTTGACGGTGCTTTGCCTGTTTCTGTAGTTAAATCAATTGTAACTTTTTTAATTTTGCTGAGTGTTTCAATCATATGAACAGGGAGTCTTATAATTCGAGATTTGTCAGCAATAGCACGTGTAATAGATTGTTGAATCCACCAGGTTGCATATGTTGAAAATTTATATCCCTTTGCATAGTCAAATTTTTCAGCAGCTTTCATAAGCCCCATGTTCCCTTCTTGTATCAGGTCAAGAAAGGATAACCCTCTTCCTATATATTTTTTTGCAATACTTACGACAAGTCTAAGGTTTGCGTTAACAAGAATTTCTTTGGCTTTGTCATCATTTGACTCTTTAATTTTTTTTGCAACATCAAGTTCCTGTTCAGCTGTTAACAGGGGGATTTTGCCTATTTGCTGCAGGTAGATTTTCACAGAGTCATCAGCGTTGATTGTAGAAACATTTTCGGCAGTTTTCGGTTCTTCTACCGACATGATCAAATCGTCATCGTCTTCTGTTTCTTCATTTAACTTTTCTATTGAAATTTCCTCGTTATCTTCAGGTGATTCCAAGTCTTCAGAGGAGAATTTTTCAATTTTATTTGTCATTTTTCACCTATATTAAAATTTAATATTATTATACACTATGTTTATAGTCTGTTGTAAATAATTCTGTTGAATTATCTTTTGTTGATATAGTTTTAGCGAGTTATTTATATAATGATGGCAATTTTATTTTTTGCGAGCTTTAGTTATATCCTGTCTTAATGATTCATAGATAATAGCGCATGCCGCATTAGAAACGTTAAGCGAGTTAAAATTTCTTAACATTGGAATTTTTACAATAAAGTCGGATTTTTTTATGTTAGTTTTAGATACGCCTGTTTCTTCTCCTCCCATAACAAGAGCAAAGTTCATATCTGTATAATCAATGTCAAAATAATTATCCTTCCCATGTGCATCTGCCGCAATTATCCAATAGTCGTTGTCTTTTAGTTTATCAATTGCATTGGAAAGACTATTGACCTGAATAAGAGGGATATGATTAATTGCGCCGGCGGATGTTTTTTCTACTGTTGCATTAACCTGTGCATTTCTTCGTGATGGGATGATTACTGCATCGAATCCGGCACATGCGGCTGTACGTATTATTGCACCCAGATTGTGCGGATCTTCTATTCCATCAAGGATTATTACTCTTGAATATCCATCTTTAGGAGTATTTAAAAATTCATATAAATCAGTGTATGAAACCGGTGATACAAAAGCTATAACCCCTTGATTGGCAACATTGTTGTACTGGGCAAAGCGTTCTTTAGGGGCAAACTGGAATATAACGGAGTTCTTTTTCGCAAGATCAATAATTTCATTAATTTTAGTATCATTTGTAACATTTTTTGAAATTAAAATTTTATTTATTCTTGACGGCGTTTTTAATAGAGCCTCTGTTACAGCGTTTCTGCCGTATATAAAGTCATTTTTTCTGTTAGAATTTTGATTTTGCATATACTCCTTTTGTATGGTTTTTGATTTTTTGTTGCCTTAATAATTATACTATACTATAATTGTATAGGTTTATAAAAATCTAGTGTTAAGAATTTGGAATATTGGAATTAGTAAATGAATAACTTTTTAGCAAAATTTAAACCGGATACTAAAGTTACTGTTGGTATTTCTGTGTCACCAAACGTTGGCTTGGAGCTTATTCAAATAGATCCGTCAACTAACAAAATTGTAAAATATGCAAGAAGAGATCTGCCTTATAATTCTTCTATCAGAGAGATTGAGGACTATGCAGAGTTTAAACAAAACCTTCAGGATTTGTTTAATGAAGTGAGAATTCTCCCTCAAAATGCTAAAGCAGTTTTGAATTTGCCGAGTGTTGCTTTCGGGCATGAGTTCCTTCCGACTGTTTTGGATGATGAAGGTGTTACGACAGCCCTTATTTCTACGATTGAAGAAAATTATCTTTTCAAAAAAAATACGCCGCTTGTAAGCTGGGTTGATGTAAAAGAAAATAACAGAACAGAAAAACGATGTGTTTTATATGCTGCTATTCAAGAAGAGGTTATAAATGTTATTCAACAGATATTTACAGATTTGGGTGTAACCTTAATCGCTGTTGAAAATACATATTCTTCTTTGATAAAGACTTTGCAGTATACTCAGATTGGCGATGATTTTGCAATGTCGCATGGAGGATGGAACATTCTTCTTGTTTCTCAAAACAGTTATGCTGTATTCTCTATGCTTGGATACAGTGTTATTGATTATTTTGAAGAACCTCTGGCTATTAAATCATTTAATAATGATGAGGTTTATGTTGCTATTTCTCAGTCTGCGAGAACAGTACTCGACAGATTCCCTACCGATAAGTTGTTGATTGTTAGTGAATCTAACGATGTTAGTGCTGAAATTCTTGCAATGCAGCTTAATCAGCCAGGTGATGTGAAGTTTCTGGAATGTAATCAATATGCCAAGGATTCAATTTTGACGGTTGATTTAAATATTCTGCCGCACTACGTAAAGGCTATTACTCCGGAAGCAATCGGGGCTGCGATATACAATTATAAAGATTTTGGAATAAAGCTTAATTTCTTACTAAAAACAGATTACAAAGCACCGGATGTTATTAGAATAGGTGGTTTTGATCTTACTCAACAGCAGCTGGTAGCTTATGTATCAATTATTTGTGTAGCTATTATTCTTGTTTGTTTCGGTGCAAGTAAAGCGGTAGAAGCTTATCTTGCCGGATTGCAAACTCAAAATACAGAACTTGACTCACAACAGCAGACACTTGATGCTGAATTAAAAGAATTGCAACGTACAAAGACCGGTATGGATATATACACTGCTGCGAAAAAAATAGATGCTGGATTGCAGGCAAAAGTTAAATATTTTTATGCAATTGGGGCTGATATACCGGCTCAGGTTTGGCTCACTTCTTTCTATGCCGATTCACGCGGTGCATATGGTATAAAAGGTTCAACTACTGCGGTTGATGATGTATATTTATTCTTCAGAAATATTAAATCTCAAGTACCTGAATCTGATTTGATACTCTCAAGTTTGAGTGTTGATGATCAGGGTGGTATTTTGGATATTGATGTAGCTAAGGATCTTGTTTATTCTTTTGAACTTACTAATAACGGATTTAAAGGAGTAAAACTGGTAGACCCGAATGAAGCTGCAAAACCAAAATTGGATAAAGATGGTAAGCCGATTAAGGACGCTAAAGTTCCTGCATTACCGGCTAATTTACCTTCAACCTAATAGTTTAACCTAATCAAACATTACGAAAGGGCTTTTTAAAAGTGAACGATAATCAAAAATTGATGTACATATTAATAATACTATTTTGTTTAGCTTTTGGTTTGTATTTAATAGTACCTAAAGTAAATGATTCTTATAATACATACAAACAGATTCAAGAGAAGCAGGCCAAGGTGCAAAGTACTCAAAAGGAGATAGATTCTTTAAGAGCCCAGAAGCTAGCTTATGAAAAGCAAGAAAAAAGTTCAACAAAACCTGTTTATAAAACAGATGTTGCTTCTTTAGATGCAATGGCTTCTTTTGGTATTATGTTTGAAGATGTTATTCAGGCTGCTAAATATAACGGTTTAAAACTTCGTTCTATAGAATATGCTCAAAATCCTCCGGACGATATTGTTTCACAAAATGTGCAGAGTGATTATAACGTTTGTGCTGTAAAAATGCAGTTAATCGGTTCTTATGCTCAATTCAGATCATATTTTGATGATATTGCAAATTATCCTTATTTGATTAATTTAGATAAAATCAGTATTTTCCCTTATGAAGGGGATAAAAAAATATTAATTGCAGATGTGCAGGTAAACCTTTATGCAGAAAAGACTGCTGAACAAAAAGCTGCATACGAGGCTGCTAGAGCTGCTGAAACTCAAGGTGATGAGGCCGTAGAAGGTACAGCTGCCGCCGGTGCAATTCAGGGCGCTCAGTAATAGGACTTATAGGGCTAAATATATGTCTGAAAATATGTTAGGGCCTTTTCTACAGAGAAACTGGATCGGTTCTATTGACAATTATGACAAAGCAAAGATTGTTATGATTGGGTTGCCTTTTGACGGTACATGTTCTTATCGACCCGGTAGCAGATTTGCGCCGGAAAGATTAAGGCTTGCCAGCTGGGGGCTAGAGGATTACTCGCCAGTGTTCGATAAACATCTTGATGATGTAATGTTTTATGATGCTGGAGAGCTCGAATTTCCTCTTGGCAATACACATAAATCGCTTGAACTTATAGAAAAAAATGCACGTATTATTTTTAACGATAATAAAAAGTATTTAGGTATTGGCGGCGAGCATCTGGTAACTTTACCTGCAATAAAGGCCTGCAAAGAAAAATACCCGAATCTCGCTGTTATCCATTTTGATGCTCATACTGATTTAAGAGAGGATTATCTCGGCGAAAAGCTTTCACATGCTTCTGTAATGAGAAGAATTGGAGAAATTACCGGTTTTGAAAATATAAAACAGATTGGTATTCGTTCAGGTTTGAAAGAAGAATTTGAGCTAATGAAAAGATTTAATACTTTAGTAAATAATTCTTCTGATATTGATGTTTTTCGTGACAAAAAAGTTTTTTTAACAATTGATGTTGATGTTCTTGATCCTTCTGTTTTACCGGGTACAGGCACTCCGGAGCCAGATGGGTTGTTGTATAGAGAACTTGCACAGTGGATTAAGTTTCTTAAAAATTTTGATATAGTTGGGGCTGATATTGTTGAGCTTGCGCCCGATTATGACAGTAGTGAGGTTTCAACTGCTATTGTTTCTAAAATCGTGCGTGATGTATTAATGATTTTATAGTTTATAAAAATAAAAAGCAGCTCCCTAAAGGGGTAGGAAGCTGTTATTGCAGGTTAAACAAAGAAGTATTTATACTTTTTTAATTTTTAGTCGACCTGTTTTTTTAAGATATTTTGTAACACCCCATATGAACAAAACTGCAGCGAATGTGTATATCCATAAAGGAATTAAAAAGAAGGTTTGAACTTCATAAAATCCGCGGACAATTTCTATGCCGACAAATGCAATTATGGTTGTTAACCAGGTGTCATGCTCATTTTTAAAAACTTTTTTTACTGAAAATTTTCTATCGGGTTTTTCAAAGTTTTTAAATGATGGTACAAAGCAGTTAACTTTCTCTGCCCAATTTTTATATGTTTCACCAAATTTGTTAAGCAAAAATTCTTCTTCTCTTAAAACTATTAGAGTGTATATTATAAGCATCAAAAGTGAGTTTGCTATAATAATCTCCCAGCTTTGCGACATTATGGTTATCCCAAGAAAAATAAAGAAATTTCCAACATACAGCGGATTTCTTACAATGGAATACATTCCTTTGGTATTAAGTGTATCTGCAATCTGTTTGCCTCTGTTTCGTCCGGAGGTGTTTTCTGGAACAAAGCCAATTGTTAGTATTCTTATAATAATACCTGTAAGTGTTATAGCAAAGCAGACTATTTCAAATGGGACGCTCTCTGTTACATTTCGAAAATCTTCAAGCTCTACAAGAATTACGAGTAAATAAGGCAAAAATTGCAGTCCCCGATTATCAAAACAATAATCTCCCATGCTTTTTATAATATCTTTTAACAGCATAAATCTCTCCCTTAACATCTGTTCTTATGATTGTTATCATGATAACAATTAACACACTAACAATTTATTGTCAATAATTTATCTAATATATATTTTGAAGTTGAGTATATTTGTATTAAAATTTTTACGATAACTAAAGGATGTAATTATGAGTAATAAACCCATTGTCGCCGTTGTTGGAAGACCAAATGTCGGAAAATCTACATTTGTTAATAGAATTGTTGGCTCCCGTCAGTCTATTGTTGATGACCAGCCGGGTGTTACACGAGATAGGATTTATTTTGACGTTGAATGGCAGAATAAACAGTTTACACTGATTGATACAGGTGGCATAATTCCTGGTGATGAGGATGAAATTATGCTTAACATTTTTACTCAGGCGAAAGTTGCCTGTGATGAAGCAGACAAGATAATATTTCTTGTTGATGGGAAAGACGGTATAAATCCTATTGATTATGATATTGCAAATGTTTTGAGAAGAAGTAAAAAGCCTGTATATCTTGCCGTAAATAAAATAGATGCACCTGAACACTTTAACAACATTGCTGATTTTTATGCTCTTGCGCTTGGTGAGCCTCATCCAATATCTGCATTGCATGGTTCAGGCGGTGTTGGTGATCTTTTAGAATCAATAACCGAAGATTTTGTTATTGATGAAAATGAAACCGATACGGATATAATAAAACTGGCAATTGTCGGGAAACCAAATGCTGGAAAATCCTCTATAGTTAATGCTCTTTTAGGGGAAGAACGTGTTATCGTTAGTGATATATCCGGCACAACTCGTGACAGTATTGACTCTAAAGTGAAATATGAGGGTGAAGAATTTATACTTGTTGATACAGCAGGTATAAGAAAAAAGGCAAGAGTTGACTGGGGAATTGAAAAATTTGCGGTAGATAGAGCAATAAGAGCGATAAAAGACTGTGACATAGCTGTATTGGTTATAGACGCTGTTGACGGGCTTACTGATCAGGACAAAAAGATTTCTCAGATTGTTATTGAAGCAGGCAAAGGACTTGTTATTGCTGTGAACAAATGGGATTTGGTCGAAGACAAGGACAAATCGGATCCTACTGCCAAATACACTCAAAAACTTATGCATGATGCGCCTTTTTTGGATTTTGCACCTAAGATATTTATAAGTGCCAAAACAAAGCAGCGTCTTGTAAGTATTTATAAACAGGCAAAAGAAGTATATTCTCAATGTACGAAACGTATTTCTACAAGCATTTTAAATAAAGTTCTTTTAGAGGCTATGGCTATGAATCCGCCTACTACAAAAAAAGGCAAAAAACTTAGAGTTTATTATGCAACTCAGGTTCGCACAGCGCCTCCTACTTTTATTTTGTTTGTTAATGATGAGGACTTGGTTCAAGACAGCTATAAAAGATATCTTGAAAATAAAATGAGAGAGGCCTTTGGTTTCTTTGGGTCGCCTGTGCGTATGTCCTTTAGAGAACGTAAGGAAAAGAACAATTAAACATTTTATAGTTATTTTACTCGATTTCAAAAAATTGGGGTTTTCTGATAAAATTATTAATGAAATTTAAAATTACGGGGAGAAACTATGTTACAAATCGTGCTGGCACTTGTTATGGGATATTTGATAGGTTCTATACCTACGGGATATTTGATAGTTAAGGCTAAAACAGGCGAAGATATAAGAAAAGTTGGTTCGGGTTCTACTGGCGCAACGAATGTAAAAAGAGTGCTCGGTAAAAAATGGTTTTTTATTGTAATGATTTTAGACGCAATAAAGGGGGCCTTGCCGGTTGTGCTGGCAGCATTATTTTTACACGCATATGCTAAATACGGGATAACTCCTGTAGCTGCAGCTGTGGCTGTATTAGTAGGACATAGCAAATCAATATTTTTAAAATTTACCGGTGGAAAATCCGTTGCCTCCGGTGTTGGAACGATTATTGCTTTATGCTGGCCTGTCGGGTTAATTACTGCTGCAATATGGGGCGTAATTACCTGGATATCAAAATATGTTTCTTTGGGGTCAATAATAGCTTTAGCCATATCTCCATTTCTTATGTGGGTGTTTAAACAGCCTTTAGGCTATATTGCATATGCAGCAGTGGGGGCTGTTTATATCATCTGGCTGCATAGAGAAAATATAAAAAGGCTGATAAAAGGTGAAGAAAATAAAGTAAGACAGTAAGTAATTTAACAAAGGTGGAACACTATGCCTCAATATAACGGTTTTAAGACAGTACCCAAAATTCCTATAAATGACCATGATGCATTATCTCTTGTTTATACACCCGGCGTTGGTGCATCGTGTTTGCAGATTGCTAAAAATCCAGAAGCTGCAAGCATTTATACCAATAAAATAAATTCTGTTGCTGTTATAGCTTTTGATTATGAAGAGGCGCTTAAACGTTCAATATTTTTGAAAAGTGTTTTGCTTATTGATGCATATCCTCTTGTTGTAAAACAAGGTATTCTTAAGGCTGATTTAAAACTTGCAGTAGAGAATATATACATAAATTTTTGTGCAATAGATTTGTCTTTAATATCTGATTTTGTTAGTGACATTGAGTTTAGGGTGGATATACCTGTATTAAAAGCGCCTGTTTCAGATTTAAAGGACTTTTTTGGTGCTATAGCCCGCAATGTTTTTATGCTTGATATTTCAAAATTAAATGGAGATGTAAAAGAACGTTCACTCCAGTTGCATGAACTTGCAGGAGGGGTTATTGAAATTGAACTTACAGAACAAAAACGACCGAAACCTGTTGCAGTAGTTTCGGACGGAACAGCAGTTCTTGGTTTTGGTAATATTGGCGCACTGGCGGCAATTCCTGTAATGGAAGGTAAAGCTGCATTGCATTCAGAAATGTCCGATGTTGATTCATTGTCTTTTTGTATAAAAACGCAGGATAAACAGGATTTTATAAAAATTATACAGCTATTTGAGAATTCATTTAGCGCAATACATCTAGAGGATGTAGCTGCTCCAGATTGTTTTGATATAGAAAATACATTGTCGGATACTCTTAAAATTCCGGTGCTTCACGATGACCAGCACTGTACTGCGATTATTGTTCTTGCCGGTATTTTAAATGCGCTTGCTCTTGCTGGTAAGAAACTTGAAGATACAAAAACAGTTATAACAGGTGCCGGCGCAGCTGGAAGTGCTATTGCGAAGCTTCTTCTACACGCCGGAGCAAAAAATATTATACTTTATGATATTAATGGAGTTGTCTACAAAGGCAGAGAAACAAACGATAAATATCTGGAAGAGCTTGCTCAATTGACAAATCCTAATGATGAGCGCGGCTCTCTCAACGATATAATTAAAAACGCGGATATATTTATTGGTGTTTCAAAAGGCGGATTGTTAACCAGAGAAATGGTTGAAAAGATGGAATACCGTCCGATTATCTTTGCGCTTGCTAATCCAGAGCCTGAAATTTTACCTGATGATGCAAAAGCCGCAGGGGCTTATATCGTAGCAACTGGCAGAAGCGATTATCCTAACCAGATTAACAATTTGCTGGTGTTTCCTGGATTGTTTAAAGGGCTTTTGGACGGTCACATAAAAAAAGTATCAGACGATATAAAGCTGGAATGCGCTATTATGACTGCTTCAATGGTTGATGAAGAAGAATTGTCTGTTGATTTTATAGTACCTGACGGGTTAAACAGGCTGCTCCCTATTCAAATGGCTCAGGCTATTGTTAACAAATTCGGCAATAATGCGCATAATTAAGGTTTAATTTTTGCCCAGAGATTTTTAAAGAAGTTTCCTAATGAGCTAAAGGCTTTTTTTAATGTATTGCCTGCTGTTGTTGCAGCTGATTTCAAGCTATTGCCGAGGCGTTGATACCAGTGTGAACCGCTGTTGGCAGTTGTTCCTTTAAGCGCTTTAATACCTGCTCCGATTTTGTAAAGGCCAAAAGCTGTAAGCCCGCCAATAAGTAAGCCGGTAGCGATTTTTTTCCAGTTTTCGTGATGCGGTTGTTTAACAAAATCATTTATCTGGTCTTGATTTGGCACGCTGTTTGGTATGTGTTGTTGTTCTGTTGTAACTGTTTGATAAACATCATTGCGCGGCAATTTTGGTGCTGCTTGTGCAGCAGGCAGTGTGTCCGGCAATATTTGACCTGGAACCGATGGCGGCCATCCTCTTTGTGCAACATAATTTTGTAAATATGGTGATGGCTGGTCTGTAATATATCCTACAACGTCGTCGGCTACTACTCCATGGGTCGTCAAAAGGTCAAAACAGTTTGGATAAATTGGGGCTCCGTAATGAATTGGCTGCATAATAGTAATCTCACACTTGTTAACACTTATTTAATGAATGGATGTGTATAAATTCACTTTCCTTCCATTTCACATGCTATATAAGTATTCTCACAGGTTGAAATTGACTTTTTGAAGAATAACAGTTTACAAAACTTAATTTTGTAAGTTTATGTTTTTTAGGCAAAATAAAGGCTCTTTTTAAAAGAGCCTTTTGCGTTTATTAAATGTAATTTTAGGACATAATATAGTTTATTAAAGTCCTTACACCAGCGCCTGTTGCACCTTTGCAAAATTCATTCTGAGGTTTTTCGATATATGCTGTACCCGCAATATCAATATGTGCCCAGTGGACTTTTTTTACAAAGTTTTGTAAGAAAAGTCCTGCAATCTGCGTGCCGCCCATTCTTGAGCCTGTATTTTTCATATCGGCAATGTCGCTTTTTAAAGAGTCTTTGTAATCTTCAAACATCGGCATCTGCCACATTTTTTCACCGCCAGCGTTTGCACATTTGATTAATTTGTCGATGGTCGGCTGGTGGTTGCCCATAATACCTGAAGCAACGCTTCCTAACGCAACAACACAGGCACCTGTTAATGTTGCAAGGTCAACAACTTCGTCAACATCGAGGTTGCAAGCGTAACAAAGTGCATCCGCTAATGTCAATCGGCCTTCTGCATCAGTGTTGTCGACTTCAATAGTTTTGCCGTTCATTGCCGTTAATATATCGCCGGGTTTGTAGGCTGAGGCTCCCGGCATATTTTCACATGCTGCAATAATACCGTGGACTTCGCAAGAGGGTTTAAGGTCTTTCATAACACTCATTACACCAAGTATTGCCGCTGCACCTGACATGTCGTCTTTCATATTAAGCATTGAGGACGGCGGTTTTATATCAAGCCCGCCCGAATCAAAACAGATGCCTTTACCGATTATTGCGATTTTTCTCTGGATTAATTTCTGGTTGCTGCCGTTGTATTTGATATGTATAAATTTAGGCGGCTGGCTGCTTCCCCTTGCTACGCCAAGGAACGCACCCATTCCCATTTTTGCAATTTCATCTCTGTCATAAACTTTGACTTCCACATCTTTTAATTTTTGAGCAATTTCCGCAAGTTTTGACGGAGTTGCATATGCAGGCTGCTCGTTAGACAAATCTCTTGTAAAGTTAACAGCAGAAGCAATGATTTTACCTTTTTTCATACCTGCTTTTGCCTTTTTGCAATTTTCTTCGTCCATATCAACGATAACAAACTCGTTAACCTTTTGTGTTTTTTTGTCTGTTTTGTATTTGTCAAATGTGTAAGACCCCAGCAGTGTTCCTTCCGTAATCATTCTTGCGCTGAGTTCGGGGTCGTATCCGCCGATACCTGCTCCGTGCAGAACAGAGATTACACGTTTTGCGTTTGTCATTTTTTTACATTTTCTTATGACTTTAGCTGATAATTCTCTTAATCTGTTCGGTGTAAAGTCTTTTGCTTTGCCCATTCCGACAAGAAGAATTTTTTCCGCCCCTATTTTTCCGTAGGTTTGCAGTGTATACATAGAGCCGAATTTGCCGTCAAAACCTTCCTGTCCGATAACAAATTTTGTTATCAATCCGTTTAATGCTATATCAATAGAGCCTGTTGCTCCCGAGGGTATTTTTACACCTTCATAAAGATTTAATACAAGGACATTAGCAGGTGCTTCTTCCAGAAGGCCTTTTTCTACGTTTAATTCTATCTTATCAGCCATATAAACTCCTTTTATTAACTATCTTTGGGTCAATTATACGCCTATCGTAACTATTCTTCAAGCTCCAAAGACCAGCGCTCGAGAATATCCTCTCCTATACCGTCCAAAAATCTTGACGGCTTGGACAAAACCATACCTGTTGAGTAATCAAACATATCAATGGGATAGGTTATATAAAGCCAGCTTTTTGCCCTTGTTGCGGCAACATACATAAGTCGCAATTCTTCGTCAAGTTCTTCTTCGGAGTTAAACGAATACACGGACGGAAAACGACCGTCAACCGCTCCGATGATAAACACTGCTTTCCATTCAAGCCCCTTGGCGCTGTGAATTGTTGAAAGTGTCAGATATTCGTCTTTTACTGCTCCGTCTTCGACCTCTGAAACAGAAGAATCCGGCGGTTCAAGAGCAAGGTCGCTCAAAAAATCTTCAAGATTTTTATACTGCTCGGACAAATAAAGAAAATGCTCCAAATCCTTCAAACGTTTTTGATAATCATCATATTTATCCATTAAAATAGGCTCGTAGTAAGCAAGAACATTTTCCACAATAGAAGCGGGTTTTAACATTAATTTACGCTGAGTTTCCACGGTGTTAAACAGTTTTTTTATACTGTCGGAACTTTTTGCCGGAAGCATAAGTTTGTCAGTTTGCACATCCGGTTTAGCCAGCATCGGCAAAAGACGCATTGCGGTCTGGTTTCCCACTCCGTCTAAAAGCAAAAGTATTCTGTTGAGGCTTATAATGTCATTAGGGTTCAAAATAAAACGCAGGTGGGCTATTACGTCTTTTATATGTGCGGTTTCAATAAACTTTAAGCCGCCGAATTTTTTATAAGGAATAGCTCGTTTTGCTAGTTCAATTTCAAGATTGTAAGTCATTCTTGCGCTGCGGCATAGCACCGCCATATCGTTTAGCGAGATGTCCTCTTCCTGCAGCTCAAGCACTCTTTGGGCAACAAATTCCGCCTCGGTTTGCATATCGTTTGTGCAGATTATTGCAGGCTTTTCAGGGAAAACAATTTCCGAAAACAGGTGTTTTGTGTATTTTTCTTTGGCTTTTTTTATTATTTCATTTGTCAAGGCAAGAATATTTTGTGAGCTTCTGTAATTTTGTTCTAGTTTAATAATTTTTGTATCGGGAAAAATTGCAGGAAAGTCCAGAATGTTTCTAAAATTTGCTCCTCTAAAAGAATAAATACTCTGTGAATCATCGCCTACTGCCATCACATTATTATGTTCAGACGCCAGAAGCCTGATAATTTCAGCCTGCAGTGCATTTGTATCCTGATATTCGTCTATCATTATGTATTTATACTGATTGGAGAGTTTTTTTCTTACTTCATCGTTAGAGGTCAAAAGTGTTTTTAGATACAAAAGCAAATCATCGTAATCTAAGAGGCTGTTTTGTCTTTTGTATGCAATGTATTCCTTTGAAATTTCATTGATTTTTTCAACACAGTGAGTAAACTGGTTGTACTCGGATTCGATAACCGTTTCTGCAGACATATTTTTGTTTATTGCTTTTGAATAGATGTCCAAGATAGTGTTTTTGCGTGGAAAGCGTTTTTCCTGTTTATCAATGACTTTGCTTCGGATATGGTTGACAACATCCTCGGCATCTGCACGGTCGATGATAGTAAAATTGTTCTGCAGTTCAAGGCAATTTGAGTATTTTCTTAAAATATAATTTGCAAAAGAATGGAACGTTCCGCCTGCGACCTGTTCACAGCGTGAATCAAGAATCATAACCGCACGGTTGAGCATTTCATCCGCTGCTTTTTTTGTAAAAGTCAAAAGCAGAATATTGTCGGGTTTAACACCGCTTTCTATTAACCTTGCCACACGATATGTTAACGTTTTTGTCTTGCCAGAGCCCGCCCCCGCAATAACAAGGATGGAGCCCTCTTTGCTTTTAACGGCCTCAAGCTGGGCTGGATTCAGTTCTTTTTCGTAGTTTATTTTAAATTGCGATTGTGTGTTTTGTTTTTTTAAAACGTATTTTTTTACGGCAACTTTGGTTGTATTTTCAGTTGTTAAATTGTCCATACAAATATTATACCCGTAAGTATTCAGTTGATGTCAATTTTTTTAAGCGATTTGTTTTTATGTCATTGTAAAAATGTGGACAAGGCAGGTAAACCGTAAGTGGCAATTTCTTCGACTGGTATTACTAATACAATTAAACCCAAATTGCTTAAAAAAGTTTTAAATCAGGCAATTGAGCAGGAAGTAATAAAAAAAATCTTTCCCGATGCCGTGTCGATGGATACCGTAGAGGTTTTAAACAAACAGGGAAGAAAAACAAAAATATCTACTCTGCGAGATAAGGACAACAACTTGCTTCATCGGGTATTTCAATTTGCCAATCTTCCCTATATGATAAAAAGATTCTATATAACGGGAGAAGCCCGTATATTCAACCAAAATGGGACACTTCCGTACAGAGAAGTAAAAACATCGGTTGTTAATTTAAAGAACAAAAGTGTTGTAAAAACAAGAAAAGAAGTTTTTACAGTTACTGAAAATCAGGACAACAAGAAAGTTGTAACAAAATCACTTGTTGAAAAACAAAAAACAAACCCAGATGCTCCTTATATTGAAACAACTTCAATAAATCAATACCAAAACAAAATACCTAAAAACTATTATCAAACAACAATTCAAAGAGATAAAGACGGCTATATAACGGAAAAATCTGTAACACATTCCAACGACGGTTTGCCTGAGGATGTTTATAACTGCGACTATATTCACACAATGCTCTGGAAGCCTCAGGAATTTAAACTCAACCTTTTTAAAGATGCGATACAAAAAAACAGACTGAAAGATGAAAATATACAATTGAGATGTGCGCACCTCGGATATAAAAGAGGTGAACCAACACAGTTTGCATTTTACAGAGATTCTGAAAGGAAGCTTATTTTTAATTCGGATTATCCGGGTTGTGATTACAAACCGTTTTTTACTACCATAACAGAACATGAATTGACACATGCCCGCCAGTACAGAGATGTCAGACTATACGAAAAAGGCTTGCTGAGCGGCGAAAAAGCGCAGAAAGCAAAACAATACAAAGAAAATTTTGATAATTACACTGATTTTAAAGATAATGAATCGGTTTACGAAAAACAAATTGTAGAATCAGAGGCGCTGGAAAATGGATACCAAGCAGGAGATACTGTCAGTTTCATTTTTCACAAACTTTTGGAAAAATTCAACGGCAAACTCGTTGACAAACAAATGCCCGGATTTATTGTAGAATAAAGGATACATTAATTATTACCGGTAATAATTAATACGGTCATTATATATTAAAATTTGAATTCATATAATCCAGAGAACGGTTAGAAAGCATTTCTGTTTTGAGCTTTTTGTTCTTTTTTATTTTTTTATCTGCAACCAACTCCGCAACAATGCCCCAGTTTGAATTTATAGGTTGAAAATGTTTTTTGTCGCATGTGGTTATATATTTCATTAACGCTCCGAGCATTGTTATATCCGGCAGTGTCAGTAAATCTTCATTATTAAGGAATCTTGCCATATTAATTCCTGCTAACATTCCTGAGGCAATTGATTCTGTGTACCCTTCTGTTCCTGTAATTTGGCCGGCAAAGAATAAATCTTTTCTTTTTCTGCATTGCAGTGTAGGTTCAAGTAATGACGGGCTGTTTATAAAGGTATTTCTGTGCATAACGCCGTATCTCAGGATATTTGCATTTTCAAGTCCGGGGATAGCGTGCAAAAGTTCTTTCTGGCTGCCCCATTTTAGGTTTGTTTGAAAACCTACAAGATTATACATTGTACCAGAAACATTATCCTGTCTTAATTGTACAACTGCATAATTTTCTATACCCGTTCTTTTGTCCACAAGTCCTACAGGTTTCATCGGGCCGTATCTTAAAGTATCTATTCCGCGTGCGGCAAGAACTTCTATCGGAAGGCAGGATTCAAAAAATTTAGCATCCTTTTCAAATTCTTTTAGTTCTATTTTCGGAGCATTAGTTAAAATTTCGTAGAATTTTTCATATTCCTGTTTATTCATAGGACAGTTTATATATGAGGCTTCGCCTTTGTCATAACGGCTGGCATAGAAGGCTTTGTCAAAATTGATGGAGTCTTTTTCCACAATAGGGGCAATTGCATCAAAAAAGTGCAGATGCTCTGAGCCTGTAAACTGTTTTATATCAGCAGCAAGAGAGTCTGATGTTAACGGGCCTGACGCTATGATTACAGGGGTATCCGGCGGAATTTTTTCTATCTCTTCTCGAATCAGGTTAATTTTTCCGCTTTTTTGAATCAGATTTTCCACTTTTTGAGAAAAAACAGTTCTGTCTATTGCAAGAGCATTGCCGGCCGGCACCTGTGATTCTTTTGCAACATTAATAAGATACGAGCCAAGAATCGTCATTTCCTGTTTTAAAAGCCCGCTTGCATTTGTCGGGTCTATTGAGCCGAGGCTGTTGCTGCATACAAACTCTGCCGGTTTATCTGTTGTATGTGCTCCGGTAGTTTTTAGCGGGCGCATTTCATACAAATCAACATCAAAGCCGTATTTTGCAAGCTGCAAAGCAGCTTCGCTTCCTGCAAGTCCGGCGCCTATCACTTTTACTCTTGTGTTATTCATTATTGGGCCATCTCTTCGTATGATTCCAGATCATTATAATTATACATATTAACAAACTGGTATAAAAGCTGCGGTGTGAATTTTTTTGAGCCGACTTCAAGCATTACACGAAGAGCTTCTTTTGTGTTCTTTATTCTTAGAGGGGTTCTGTTGGATGTTAAATCATCAAAAAAGCTGCATAATCCAACCATTCGTGCCATTTCACTTATTTGCTCGCCGGATAATTTAAATGGATATCCTGAGCCATCATTATTTTCGTGGTGTTCTAATGCAACAAGGCAAATGTCTTCAGGCAAGCCCATTTCCTGTTTAAGTATTTTATAACCTATCTGTGTATGGGTTTGAAAAACTTTTGTATCCTGTTGGGAAAGGATAGTTTTTTCAAGAATTTCTTTAGGCAGTCTTGTCATACCTATATCGTGCAGCAATGCAGCTTTTGTTAATTTTTCAAGATAATCTTCGTCAAGGTTAAGTTTGTATCCTAGAGCTGTAACAAGTATTGCCGTATTTAAAGAATGGCAGTCATAATAATTACCAAGAAGTTTTAGCTGTGAACAGTATTTAACTTCTGGAAGAATAGCATGTACGTCATCAAGTATCTTATCCTTAATTTCGCCGACCATCTGTATAGCATCTTGCTTTGCATTTTCTTGAATGGCAAACATTGTTGTTGCAAAATAAGATTTCATATCTACCTGAGCCTGAGCTTTGATTTTTGATTTTCTGTTAACGGTTTTATCAAAAATAATCTCTTTAGGTTTTTCTTTTTCAAAGGAAGCAGGCTCATCTATAATATTTATTTCAACTTCTTGTTGTTGTTTTTGTTTTTTGGACGATTTTTGTGTTTTAGGGGTCTCTTTATACAAATTTTCATACTGACTGATTTGCAAAAGTTTTCCTGATGTTAAAATTTCACCGGCGTTAACAAGTTTGTCCCCGTTATCATTATACAGGTCAAAAGGGAGCATTTTAAATTTGACCAACTCTTCTACTTCAATCTTTTCCATACTAATAATTATATGCAAGTTAACAGCTTTTGCCAACAATTCGTTTATATGAATTTAAAAATTACTGGTATAATATAAAAAATAAAAGCTATTAATACAGGAGCATTAATTATGGTATCACTGCAATATATAGGCCATAGTGCCTTTTATATAAAAACCGGGGATTATGGTATTTTAATAGATCCATTTATTACAGGAAACCCAAAGGCTGTTTTTGACTTAAAAAATAATAAGATTACAGATATTTTCGTGACTCATGGACACTCTGACCATCTCGGGGATGCTATTCCATTATCAAAGTCCTTAAATGCTCCTATTTGTACAATTTTTGAACTGGCAAGCTATTGTATGAGCAAAGGGGCTGCAGCCCAGGGCATAAATATGGGTGGAAAAATTGAATACCCGTGGGGCAGCGCAAGATTTCTTCCGGCATTTCACAGCAGTTCTACGCCCGAAGGTTTTTACGCCGGTATGCCTGCTTCGATTTTATTTGAAATTAACGGCATAAAAATTTATCATGCGGGAGATACCTGTTTGCATGCAGAAATGAAAACGGCTGGAGAAGTTTACAGGCCGGATATTGCATTATTGCCGATAGGATCTCATTATACAATGGGTGTTAATGATGCAATAAACGCTGCACAGTGGCTCAATGCAAAACATATTATACCTATGCATTACAATACTTTTGATTTAATTAATGCAGACACTGATTACTTTAAATTAAAAATAGAAGAACTCGGAAAAAAATGCACAGTGTTATACTGTGGAGAAAGTATAAAGATTAATGAGTAATAAAAAAACAGCTTTAATGATAGTTCCTACAGGAATAGGAGCATCTATCGGCGGATATGCCGGTGATGCAAGTCTTTATGCACAAAAAATAGCGCGGCGTATTCCTTTAATAGTTAACCCGAATATTGTGAATGCCGCTTTATTTTCCGGAATAACGGCCAATATGTACTACGTTGAAGGTTTTGCTATCGATGAATTTGTTAAAGGAAATATTGCCCTAAAACCTTCAACTAACAATAAAATAGGTGTAATATTTGACAGAGCTATCAGTGAAAATGTACTTAATATTCATATAAACACGATAAATGCCGTTAAAACTGTTTATGGTATTGATGTTATCGGTTATGAGGTATCTTGTGAACCAGCTGGTATAGAATTCTTTACAACGACTAACGGGATTTCTTCCGGTAAAGTGAATAATCCCGAAACCCTTCTGTCCGCTGGAGAAAAACTTATACAACGCGGTGCACAGGCACTTGCTGTTGTTTGTGCTTTTGATGAACCGCCGGAGGATGATTACGAAAACGGTGACGGGGTGGATATTGTAGGCGGTGTTGAGGCTGTAATATCTCACTATCTTACAAGGAAACTTATGTGTCCCTGCGTACATGCTCCTGCTTTTGAAGATGTGACAATAACAGGAAAAATTGTTAATCCTAAAGTCAGTGCTGAATATATAACTCCTACATTTTTACCATGTCTTTTGTTCGGGTTAAAAAATGCTCCGCAGCTTATTGATTTAAAAGCTCCGGATATTAAGTCAAAAGAGAGTTATATAACAGTGTCGGATTTGCATTCTGTGTCAGTGCCTTATAATGCTCTGGGGGCTTCTGTTGTGCTTGACGCGTTATCGCAAAATATTCCTGTTTATGCAATTAAAGAAAACAGTTCTGTTTTAAACATAGACAAAAATGCAATACATCTGGATGGTGTAATAGAGCTTGAAACGTACGAAGATTATATAAACATACTGGAAAAATGAAAATAGTAAAATTAATGAAAAAAGCATACAATCTGGCAGAAGTTGTACTTATTATTGCAATAGTTGGTTTTATTGTGATGTTATTATTTAAAACAATACGACCTTCTTACAAAGCTGTTCCGCTTGCATATTCAAGAGTTTTTACTTCGCTTGAAGATGCTATATATAATTCTTATGAAAAATTACGTGAAGAAAACGGAATATTTCCTGGGGCTAACGGGCGTCCTGATCCATATAAATCAGCGCAACGGCTATGCGAGCTGATTGCTACAGACCCGATGCAGCCAGATGGCGGTGGATATATAAACACACTTTTTTACAACTGCGGAGAAAATTTTAAGACTGTACCAGAATATATAACCAGCAACACTTTTAACGAAGATAATATGGCATTTATGGCTGCAAATTCTATGAAATTTTATATTTCGCCATTGCAGCAGGTAAAAGTGCAAAATGGTGTAAGTAAGAATCAGATAGTTACTGTAAGATATTTTATAGTATGGGTAGACTTAAATGGTAAAAAGGGCCCGAATAGCGCATTTATTAACAAAAAGGGAGTTATTGATATTGTACCGTTTATTGTAACAACGAGGGGGACGGTTCTTCCGGCCGGATATCCTACAACTGATACGAGATATTTTTCTGCTTATGTTCAATATCCGTTAGACTCAACTCCATTATCTTCGCAGTCTAGAACATATTATGATGCACAAACAGCGGCTTTTGACGGGAAAGAATACCCTTTTTATGATGAGTTTTCAATAAGGGATTCGATATTAAGGCAGCATCAGGGTACGGCTCTTGAAATAAAGTCTTTTAGCCCGCAAAGCCATGGATATGATAAACCCTGTGTGCTAAAAAAAGAAACTGATGAACCTTTATGTAGAGTCGAAATAAATGACAGGTTTTGACCTTATAAAAGTTTTATGTTGTTCATTGCTTCTTTGTGATTAGGATCTTCTTCAAGTACTTTCTGGTATTGAATTTTAGCCTCATCTTTTCTTCCTGCTACTTCATAAGCGAGCGCTAGGTTATATCTTATATCGATATTATTGGGTTCAAGCGCGACAGCTGTTTCTAAAGATTTTATTGCATTGTCGTGATCACCATCTTTTGACTGTAAAGTACCAAAAAGTGCATGGGCTCTTGCGTTTTTAGGATCAATAAAAACAGCCTCTTTATAATATCTTTTAGCTTCAATAAAGTTTTGAATTCCCATATATATATCGCCTAGTGTTTCATAGTAGAGGCTTATTTCTGGAGCAAGCTCTATAGCCCTTTTACACTGTTTAATAGCTTCTGAGTAATTTTTTATAGAGTTATTTGCCAGTGCAAGTTTGTAGTAGATTTCGGGGTTTTCATTATTATATTGCATTGCTTCTGTAAATTTATCAAAAGCCTGTTTTGTTTTACCGTTGTTTAGTAGATAAACGGCTTCTTCTGTCAGAATTGATGATAGATTATTGTGTATTATTTTGATGTCAGATGGTATTGCTACTTCAATTGCATCGTGGCAAACTTTTTTGGCCATATCAAAGTTTTTATTCATACAATATGCCATTGCGAGAGTCTGGCTTAGAAGTAAATTGGTCGGGTCTTGTTTGATTGTTTCAGAGATAAGTTCAATACTTTCATCTGTTTTTCCCGTATATATATAGATTTTAGCTATATAATTTTTTAGAGTATAGATATCTGCGTTAGGTATTTCCATTGCTTTTTGAGCGTAAGACAAGGCATCGTCGTACATGTGCAGGTGGAATAATAAGTCTATAATTTCTTCATAAGATTTATAGTTTTCTGGTTCAAGATTAACAAGTAGTCTTGAGTAATAGAGCACATTATCTGTATCTTTAAGCTTAAGATAGATTCTGCGCATATCTTTTATTACTTCTATATTTGCAGAATCTTTTTCAAGTACTTTTTTGTATACACTTATTGCCTTTTCATACTGATTCATTGAAGAATATAAGCTGCCTAATATTTCATAATATTCGAGTTTTTCGTTTTCATTTTCAACAAGTGTAACGAGCTGTCTGTACAACTTGAGAGCAGAATCTTTTTGTTTATTATTGTAATATATTAAAGCTAAAGCTTTCATTGCGTGGAGATCATATTTATCTTTGCTTAATATATAGCTGTAATAATATACGGCTTTTTTTGTCTGGTGGGTATCTCTGTATAAATCAGCAATCTGGCTGTATAAAGTGATATCATCCGGAAATGTTTTTATTAATACAAGCAGATTTGAAATGGCTTCGTATTCTTTTTGTATTGTTATATAAATTTTTACAAGAAGTTTGCGCAAATCGTGGTGGTAGGGATTCTGGTTTAAATATTTTTTTGCAAGTTTTTGAGCAGTGTTATAGTCTGCATTTGCGATTAATGCTTCAACCTGCTGATATACTTCTTCTGGCGAAATTTGTAGATTTTCTCCATTTTTGTTTTGAGAGGAAACACCCTCTTTTAATTTAAAAAAGACATACAAAATCCCGAGAATAAAAAATATTAATAATATTATTAAAACTAAGTTATTAGACATGATAATACCCGATAACTACCCCGGTGGCCATTTTAGAGGTCTGCCGGCTAAGATGTGGATATGCATATGAAAAACTGTTTGTCCTGCAGATTCTCCGGTATTGATTACTGTTCTGTATTCTTTTATGTTTAGTTGCTTTGTCACATTTTTAACAGCCGTAAATAAAGCAGACATCACCTGTTCATTATCTAGTTCATTTAAAGATGCATAGTGCTCTTTAGGAATAACAAGAATATGTGTTGGCGCCTGCGGATTTAAATCATTAAAAGCAACTGTGTGTTCATCCTCATATACAAATGACGATGGTATTTCTTTATTTGCTATTTTACAAAAAATACAATCTTCCATATCAATCCTATATTCCTCTTGATATTTATTATAATGCATTATTATATAATTTAAAAGTAGAAATATTGTGTTTTAGTAATAGCGAAATTTATAGTTTGTCGGTAGCTCACCGTTGAAACTTTAACGAAGTTAAAGTTCAACTATATTTAAAAATTTTAATCCGACTGAGCGACTATGATATAATTAGTTTATTCATAACCCTGTGTCGGTAGCTCACCGTTGAAACTTTAACGAAGTTAAAGTTCAACTATATTTAAAA
>CALVAT010000006.1 GCA_944325565.1 Candidatus Gastranaerophilales bacterium | reverse complement strand
TAAAACTTGCCGCCGCGAAGGTAGTATTCTGAACATCCCATTCCGCTTGTATGTCCGTTACAGTCCTTTTCAAGTTTATCGCCGTCAGTTTCTTCAGAACCAAAAGCCGCTATTCTATTGCGGTAAAGATAAATCCCGAATATATCACGGCCTATACGATTCGGCGGCTTTACTCCGTTCATATCAAACAATGCTGCAGCACAGGGTTTTGTTTCAGTGCAACTGCAATCCAACCATTTAAACCCGACTATATTCCCGTTTTCCTGATAAGCCCAGAGTTTTGTAAAAACATTTGACTGCATTGGCACCTGAGAACCGTTTTTAAATTTGTAATGATAAGATTTTAAACTCTTTGTATTTTTGCTCAAATCAACATTAAGATAAGGAGCTATTATTTTAAAAATTTCGTTCTCCTTATCCTCTACATCCGTTTTGCAAACAGAACGTATTAGCTCAGCATCGCTTATATTAAAGACTTCAAAATTTGTCTGAGCCTCTAAAAACAGCCTTTTCCAGCCGGCAATTATTCTCGCTTCTTTTGAATTGTTAAATATTGTCGGCAGGCAGAGTATGACTGTGGTCACAAGCAGGCAAACCACAATCATAATTTCTACCATATTAAAAGCTCTAAGTTTTTTCATTTCACCTTGCCAGATCTAACTGTTTCTTTTCTTTCATCAATGTGTCATAAATCCATTCAGGAATAAAGTTTTTCCCCAGAATAATCTGACCGTTGTTCGGATTCGGCGCATGGAAATCAGACCCGCCGGTTATAATAAGTCCGTTCTTTTCCGCAATAGTGGAATAGTATTCAACCATTGCCGGCGAATGTTTACGGTGGTATGCTTCCACCCCTCTCAAGCCGTAATGCATAAACTCTTTTATAAGATTTTCCGCATCATCAACGTCAAAAGGGTGTGCGAACACAGGGATTCCGCCTGCATCATAAATAATCTCTATTGCTTCATGCGGCGAAACAGTTTTTCTTTGAACATAAACATCCGATTCGTCATTGATATATTTGCTGTATGCTTCCATAACGCTGTTTGTTCCGCCGGCCATGGTAATTGCTTTAGCAATATGCGGTCTGCCTATGCTGCCGCCCGGGGCAACAAGACTCTTCAATTTGTCGAATGTAATATGTATCCCTTCTTTTTTATTTAAAAGATGAATAATTTCTTCCGTCTGCTCAATACGTGCTTTTTGCTGATTTTTAAGCATCTCTTGAAAATCGCTGTCATCACGGTTCATAAAATATCCCAGAATATGGATTTCTGTATCTTTATAAATCGTATTGATTTCCACACCCGGAAGAATTTCCAACGGCGGTGCCCCTTTTTCTTTTGCGATTTTTTGAGCATACTCTACCGCTATCGGATAAGCAAGAACGTTATCGTGATCGGTAATCGCAATAGCATTCAAACCCGCGTCAATAGCAGTATCCACAATCTTTTCGGGGCTGAATACGCCGTCCGAATAGATTGTGTGAATGTGTAAATCGACTTTCACCTTTCTATCCTTTCTTCATGTCTGTACCTCACTAATATCTTTTATATAATGAATTCTTTCTATGCTTTGAGCTTGCCCTGAAACGGCATCAAAGCGCATGCTGACAGCATTAAGTTCCAGTACCGGAGTTTCTGCTATATCGAATCTTTCCGGAATACTTGTAATCAAACGTTTTAATGATGGTTCGTAAGCCATACCTATTACAGAATCAAACGCCCCGCAAAAGCCTGCATCCGATATATAAGCGGTGTAATTATTTATAATTCTTTCATCAGCGGTTTGTACATGGGTATGAGTACCCAAAACAGCACTGACATTATGAGCAGAACAAAATTTTGCAAAACATATTTTTTCTGCGGTTGCCTCTGCATGAAAATCAACAATAACAACAGGCGCCTGCTCTTTTATTTTTTCAATTTCATTTTCCAAAATTTCCCACGGAGAGTCCACAGGCGTCATAAATGTTCTGCCAAGCAGATTCATAACAGCAACTTTTGTATTTTTAACATCAAAAATTCTGTACCCTACCCCGTAAGTCCCTTTAGGGTAATTCATAGGTCTTATCAACCTGTCAGACTTATCTATATAAGAATAAATATCTTTTTTATCCCATATATGGTTGCCCGAAGTAAAACAATCTATGCCGTATGAGGCAAGATCATTGTGGTTCTTTTCCGTAAGGCCGAAGCCATGGGAAGCATTTTCCACATTTGCAATAATAAAATCGTAATCGTTATTTTCACAGGCGCGCAAGTCGTCCAGAAAATGCTTAACAGCATTACGCCCCGGACGACCTACAATATCGCCAATAAATAATACTTTTATTTGTTCGTTTTCTGTTGTCATATTTGCCTGCGCGTACAGGTCAAATCACCGTCATCCTGATAAAATCCGCGTTCTTGGATTTTTATCACTTCGCAATTTCGGTTGTTCTGATTTCGCGTACAACCGTTACTCTGATTTGACCCGGATAATCGAGTTCTTCTTCAATACGCTTAGCAATATCGCGGGCTAACTTTGCGCTTGCCAGATCATCGAACATGTCAGGCTGGACAATAATCCTGACCTCGCGGCCCGCCTGTACAGCAAAAGACTGTTTTATGCCTTCATAGCTCGAGGCGATTTCTTCAATTTTTTTGAGTCTTTTGATGTAGATTTCAAGAGTATCACGTCTTGAACCGGGACGTCCGGCTGATATAGCATCCGCTAGTTTTACCAAAACTGCTTCAATCGTATTTGCTGTAACATCGTCGTGGTGAGCTTCTATTGCATGAACAATTTCTTCTTTCTCACCGTAACGACGGGCAAGCTCAACACCCAGCTCAATATGTGTTCCGTCTTGAGTCTGGTCGACAGCCTTGCCTATGTCGTGGAGAAGTCCGGCACGTTTTGCAACCTGAACATTTGCGCCGAGTTCAGCGGCAAGCATTCCGGCGATGTGGCCTACTTCCAGCGAGTGTTTCAAAACATTTTGCCCGTAGCTTGTTCTGTAATACAAACGTCCGAGTGTTTTGATTAACTCTTTATGAAGGTTCAAAACGCCCATATCTACTGCTGCGTTTTCACCTTCTTTTTTAATTTTTTCTTCAATTTCCTCCTGTGCTTTTTCCACCATTTCTTCAATTCTTACAGGGTGGATACGGCCGTCGGAGATAAGTTTTTCCAGTGCAACTTTTGCAACCTCGCGTCTGACAGGGTCAAAGCTGGAAAGTACAACAGCTTCCGGTGTGTCATCGATAATCAGGTCAACACCGGTAAGAGTTTCCAGTGTTCTGATATTACGTCCCTCACGTCCGATAATACGGCCTTTCATTTCGTCAGATGGAAGGTTAACAACAGACACTGTGGATTCCACAACCTGATCAATAGCACATCTTTGCATTGTGGTAGAGAGAATATCCTGTGCTGTCTGTTTTGCTGCTTCTTTAATTTTAATTTCGTTTTCTCTGATTAATTGCATTTGCTCCTGTTGAAGATCCTGTTTCAACTGTTCCAACAACATATGTCTGGCTTCATCGCGAGACATGCCTGCAATTTTTTCAGTTTCTTCGATTTGTTTTGCAATAAGGTCAGCCAGATAATCTTCTTTTTCAAGAAGTTCATCCATTTTTTTCTGAACGGCATATTCTTTATCGGCTGCTTCTTGCAGTTTGTCTTCGAGCATATCTTCTTTTTTAATAAGTTTGTCTTCTGCTCTTTGCAAATCCTGACGGCGTTCTCTTATTTCGTCGTCAAATTTTTCACGTTCAATATGCAATGCTTCTTTAGCCTGAATCATTGCTTCTTTTTTCAAAAGGCTTTCTTTTTCTGCTGTTTCTTTAGAAAGCTGATCGTAAAGTGCCTGCACTGTTTTTTTCTTCTGCATTGCGGCAAACGCCAGTGCGCCGAGGCCTGCTGCAGCGAGAAGGGCAATTATTAAGAGTGCGGTTAATAAAGTCATTGTGTCGATTGTCCTGTACCTCTTATTCTATATATACACATACTCAAATGCGCCAGTATTTTTTATTCACGGTGCATTCGAGCCAAATATTTATGTATAAAATTAATGATTTATAAATTCATATTAATTATTAATTCTTTTATATATTAAGCTAAGATAATAGTAGCATATTTTTTATAAATTTAAAAGAAAAACTTTTCGCCCCCAAAAGCCTTTTTAAAGCCAAAAAATGCCGGTGAAAATACAGACATTTTGATGTTGATTTCGATTCAATTCACAGTATTCAATTATCTTTGCATACCAATATATATGAATATTGTTTATGTTAAATAAATGACCAAGAAAGACTTTTTAAAAAAGATAGGGAAAAATATACAAAGGATTCGCAAACAAAAAGGATACACACAGGAATCTTTTGCAGAAAAAACGAATCTTTCCTGGAGTTACATTTCCAAGGTAGAATCCGGAATTTTAAACCTTTCTTGTTCAAAAATTTATGATTTTGCTCAATATTTAGAAACCGATGTTCAAGAGCTTTTAAAGCTCTAACCTTATTAAACAATCTGCACATTCGGATTGAAAAAGTTATACACAGCCTTTGCCGCACGGGTGTGGATTTTTTCTTTAAGCTGTTCATAACTTGCCTGAGAAATCTTTTTGACATCTTTAAATTCGCGCATAAGTATTTCTTTGTTTTCCTTAGACAGACCTTTTATTTCATCAAGCACGGATTCAGTCGCTTTCTTGCCTCTTAACTGTCTGTGGAAAGTTATGGCAAAACGGTGGGCCTCATCTCTTATTCTCTGGAAGAAATAAAGCGCCGGAGAATTTATAGGAAAAATTACCGGATTAGACTCATGAGGTTTGAAAACTTCTTCCAGCCTTTTAGCCAGTGAAACAACATCGGGATGGAAGTTGTGCGCATCAAAAATTTCCATAACAGAAGAAAGCTGTCCTTTGCCGCCGTCTATTATTATTAAATCGGGCATAGGCAGGGTTTCCGTAAGTTTTCCGAAGTATCTTCGCTCAACAACTTCCTGCAGAGATTTAAAGTCGTCGGGTTTGGATTCCGTTGATTTAACCTTAAATTTTCGGTATCGGGATTTTTTAGGAAGTCCGTTTTCAAACGTAACCATGGACGCAACAGTGTTTGTCCCCTGAATATGTGAAATATCAAAGCATTCCACAACATAGGGAAATTTTGACAGCCCCAGTTTTTCTTGAATATAGCTTCCGACTTCGTTGTAATCTCTTTGAATTTCTGTAAGTTTCTGGAGTTTAACTTTTTCAAAATAAAATTTTGCGTTCTTTTGCGCCAGATTCAAAAGTTCGATGTTTCTTTTTGTTGGGGAATCGGTTATTTTTACTTTTTTAGACGCAACAGATTCCAGCCATTTTGTATAGAGTTCAATATCGTCTTTTTCAAGAACACGAGGAACAACGACCGTATTAGGAATATCAAATTCCGGTGTCATTGTGTAATACTCTTTTAAGAAAGTAGCGAGAACCTCGTTTTCACCGGAAAGGCTGTTTTCTCCTTCCGTTGCTTCCATAGTTTCTGTATTAGAAAATTGAAAATCCTTTTTGTCCGTGAGCCTGCCCTGACGAATTTGAAGCAGTGATACAACAAAGAGATTTCCCTCGTTGTATATTGCAATAATATCCTGATTAATATTTGTGTTTTCAAACACGACCTTCTGGTGTTCCATTGTTTTTTGAACATCCATCCAGCTGTCGCGATATCTGGCGGCTTTTTCAAAGTCCTCTGTTGCCGCATATTTTTCCATCTCTTTTTTTAATGCGTCAACGAGTTCTTTCTGTTTACCTGTCAAAAACAGTTCAACATTTTTTAGAATTTTTTTGTACTCTTCCGGCGTAATCAGCCTCTGGCAGGGAGCCATACAGCGTCCTATATGGTAATACAGACACGGGCGGTCTTTAAATTTAGGATTTTTGCACTGTTTTAGAGGAAATAATTTCTTTATCAAGTCCAAGGTAGCATACATTGCTCTAGAGTCAGTATACGGACCGAAATATTTGCCCTTAATTTTATTTTTGTTTGCTTTTCTGGCCACGATAATTCGCGGGTATTCCTCATCTGTAATAACAAAATACGGAAATTTTTTATCGTCTTTTAATAAAACATTATATTTTGGCTTGTGTTTTTTAATAAGATGAGATTCCAGAATAAGAGCCTCAACCTCGCTGTCTGTTACAATAAATTGTATTTTTTCAATCTGAGGTACCATTACCCTGAGTTTTGGGGAATCATGGTGCTTGTTAAAATAGCTGTAGACTCTTTTTTTCAGATTTTTAGCTTTGCCAACGTAAATAATTTCGCCGTTTTTATCAAAATACTGATAAGAACCGCTTAACTCAGGGATTATAGATAAAGTTTGCTTTACCTCTGCAGGCAGATTTGATTTTTGAATGCTCATAGTGTAATTTTAACATAATTTTGTTATATACAGATTTAGAGCAGAACAAAGCATTTAAATTGTTAAAAATTACATTAAATCCTTATCAAAATATCCCACAATAAATTTTAACTTTTTTATTGCTTCTTCATAAGTAAGAGTAACTGTTTTCAAAAGCCTGTGGTCAAACAATTCTATTTTATTGCTGTCTTTATCTATATTTTTTACGCTGTAGCAATGATAACTGCCCAGTCCCTTGTGAAAGCCGATTGATGTTCCTGCGACAAAACTATTCTCCGGATTTTTACTGATTTTATCAAAAATATCTCTTCCGGATTTTTCTTTAGATTTAAGACTCAATCTCAGCCCGCCCTCATTTAACGTTATAGCTTTTT
Organism: Candidatus Gastranaerophilales bacterium; assembly: GCA_944325565.1. GTDB lineage: Bacteria > Cyanobacteriota > Vampirovibrionia > Gastranaerophilales > Gastranaerophilaceae > Limenecus. The sequence continues at coordinate 41,176 of CALVAT010000006.1, read as the reverse complement.
TGCCGGTAAACATTTCAAAAAAATTAGACGGTTTGTTGAATTCAAACTTTTCATTACAATCGGGGATTCTGCATATAAGCGGTTTTTTAAAAGGATATTTGTCCAGAAGCTTGTTCATTGCAGCTTCTATCGCTTTAATAACAGGATTATGCGGTTGTTCTATTTGTATAGGATTCATATATTTGTCCATATATACAAGATCGTCGGCTTCCTTTCGGGCAACAAAAAAATCATGAACATTCCCGTTTATATTATTAAACCTCACACGAAAACCGTTATTTGTGTGCGAAATATTTTCCGCCAGAATTTTTCTGCCGTTCGGGCTTCTTGTAAGCGCTCCAACCGCCGACACAAGATAGCAGTCCTGAAAATATTGTATTGCATATCTAAGATTTTGTATTTCTTCTGCTGAGATAGGTTTCATAATCCCGACAAAACATGTAAAGAACAAAATTTGCTTTTATAAACTTATCCCAGCCTGTCTATTATCTTCTGGATTTTTTCTTTTTCTTCTAAAGGAATATCGAATCCCAGATACTCATTAAAGTACTCTTTGGCGTCCTCGTTCTCACCGCGTGCCATAAACAGCATGCCGAGCCTTTTGTAACCGAGCGGAAATTTCTCGTTTACGGAAATACTTTTTAAAAGGTTTGAAACAGCTTTGTCAACTTCGTCATTAGCTTCATAAGCAAGTGCGGTCTGATAATAGATAAGCTCGTTATCTTCAATATACTTTAAAACCTCTTCAAAATTTGCAATTGCACTGTTATAATCCCCTAGTTCAAAATATACCATCCCCAAATCCCAGTTTGCATCAAAGTTTTTAGGTGCAAGCTCAAGAACCGTATCCAGCACATCTATTGCATCATCATAGCGTTTGTCTTCTATATAAATACGTCCGAGATAATGCAGCAAAGCAACGTTATCAGGAATGCGCGCAGTTGCCTCCTGCAAAATTTCAATTGCATCCCACAGACGGTTTTCTTTGTAATAGATATCAGCAATATTTATGTATGTCTCAACAAGTTTGTCATCGAGAAAAAGCGCTTTTTTATAATATTCTTCGGCCTGTACGTTTTGCCCCAGATTTGCATAGCAAAGACCGATGTTATTGTACAGGTGGGCATTTTTATTATCCGCCTCAAGCAGTGTATTAAATTTGTTCAATGCAGCTTCAAAATCTCTTTTTTGAAAGAGTTTCATTGCTTCATCAAGTTCGTTTTTAAATTGTTTTTCGTCCATAACCTTATCCTTGCTGATTGTGTCAGGGGCTGCTGACTACGTATAAATTACAAGTTTAATTATAGATGAAACATTGTTAAAATACATTCAATTGTTTTTGGAGTTTTTGGGCATATTCGTCATCAGACGCTCTTAATGCAAGGGTGTGTGCTTTTTCAAGCAGAGATTGAGCTTTTTTTCTGTTGCCGAGCTTCAGCATAACAGAAGAAGCTTTTTCGTAATTTTTTGCCATTTTAACAGGAGAATCAGCCTGTTCATAAAAGCGGGCGGAGGATTTGTAATCCTGAAGGGCGTTAACATTTTCGTTCAATATACTCATAGAATCGCCGCTGCGTGACCAGATGGCGCCCATGGTTTTTGTATTGTTAGTTTCAAGGGCAATATTTTTAGCAATACCGTAGTACTTATAAGTTTGGGCGGTGTCATATCTTTCTGCATACATATCGGCTATATCAGAGAGCGCTCTTGTCTGGGCATTAAGATTTTCGGCTTCGCCGGCATAAGAAATAGCAGCAAAATAATGATCCATCGCCGGTTCAAAATAAACTACATCATTATAAATTTCGGCCATTGCATACAGCGCCTGAACTTTAAGATTGTTATCATTGGTGGCTCTGTGTGCCTGATTATAAAAACTCAAAGCCTTATCAAGGTTGTCTTGATTATCGTAAATTTTTCCTAACTCAAAGCAGGCCATGCCTTCAGCATTAGTATCGCCTGTATATTGAGCCTGAGTCAAAGCTGTGTTAAAAGCTTCTATTGCCTTATCAGTCTGATTTATAGAGGCATATTTTTTCCCCTGTATAAAGGCTTTTCTAACCTGAGCGTCCTGAGGAATATAAACATTATGATTATTTTTCTGAACATCGGCAGTCTGCTGCGGAGCTTGTGCAGTTTGTGCTTCTGTTATCTGTTGAATTTCTGCAGCTTCAGGCTCCTGAGGGATTTCCTGTGTTTGAGTTTCTTCTGCAGGTGCGGCCGCAAGGTTTTGAGAAATAGGCTTCATATCGCCTGTTTCTTTATCAGGAAGTTTTACGAGAAAATCCTCATTAACCGTTGTCGGGTCTGATTTGTAATCCACCTGCTGCAAGAAAAGTGCATCTATCCAGTTTTCCACAACCTTTGATTTTTTGTTCAAAGTCTGGGAGATGAATTTGTCGAGCACATTTGAGGCATTTTTTAAATTAGACTGTATAAGTTTTTTGTCGGGCTCGTTTTTTAAAGACTGTGTTTCCGCAAGCGCAAGATACTGATCTACCTCCTGAACAATATTAGGAGGAGCACCTATTGCGTTTGTTGTACTTTTAAAATCAGTTATAATCTGGGCAATGTTGACTTTAGACTTAGAATAATCAATTGTTGATTTTTGACCGTTCGGGTATTCATGGCGGGGATAAGAACTTCTCCCGTTAGGATCCGTAGCACCATAAGGGTCGGTTCCCGAACGTCTGCTTTTATAAAGGTCAGACTGTGAGGACTCGTCCTGCTCGTTGCCGTCAACCTGTTTTTTGGTCTGCGGCGGCACATATGGTTTTATTTGTACCGGATAAATACTGTTATACAAATTTTAACACCCTTGTTAAGTTTGCCCTGTTTACGTTATCGGAACAGGAGCATGATAAATTAAACTTTTGGTATAAATATCATACTTTTGGCGTACTTTTTACATGCCCTGCACCAAAGCCGCACCTTCTTTTACTTTCTAGTAACTCAAAGGTACTACTTTACCTTAATGATTTTTATAAAAAAGTCATGAACATGTCGGATAAATGTAGGAGCATTAAAAAATTATTCATAACAATGAATGATTTTATATAGCCAAAGTATATGTAAAATAACACTATACTCCTTAAATAAAGACGACGATACGCATATCCCTAATCTAATAGCTATGAACCAAAAGTGCAAAACACAATTCATAGCTTTTTTTTATATATAAATAATTTTTTGAGTGACACATTGTTCACATAGTGAAGCCCCCATTTTTTCAATTTTCACAACTTTCACAAAATCAAAGCCTCTCATAAAAATAAAGCCTGACATTTAGTCAGCTTTTATTCGGCAGAGTGGAAAAAGAAGGCAAAAGAAGGCAAAAAGGGAACAGGTGCTGGCTGCGCTCAGCCGGCGGCAACTGCGACACTAGATTAGATAAAACCGGTGCACAGGCACCGGTTAATCTAAGCAATTATACAAAAAATTTAAAAAACACAAACATAAACAAACCGGCTGCCCAGCAGTAGTATGCAAATATTTTCATCGAGTGTTTACCCAGAAATTTCAGAAAATATTTTATACAAAAATATCCGGAAATAAATGAAATAACAAAACCGACACAAAAAGCAAGCCAGTTAAAATTCATCATCTGGTTTAAATCAAGCTCCAATATCGGATAAAAAATCGATGCCCCGACAATAATCGGCAGACTCAAAAGAAAAGAGTATCTGGCGCAAGCAACTCTGTCCAGACCTAAAAATATGCCGGTAGAAATTGTCGAGCCGGAACGTGATATTCCGGGGATAGAAGCAATACCCTGAGCAAGGCCGATAATAATAGCAGTTTTTAAATCAACCTTATCAGTTTTTGTTTTTTTCTTTTCAGCAGCCCATTCGCCTAAGAACAGTATCCAGCCGGTAAGGAAAATAAATATCCCGACTATATAAGGCAGGCTGATTAAACTTTCCGATACAATCTTCAATGGATAAGCCACAAGAACTGTAAATACTGTACCAAGAAGTATAAAACCGGCAAGTTTTGCTTCGGGGTCAGAGAAATCTCTCTTAATACAAGCTTTGAAAAAAGCTTTTGTAATTTTAATAATATCGTCTTTAAAATACAAACATACAGCAAGCAAAGTCCCAAGATGCAAGACTATATCAAATATAACCTCTTCGCTGCTGCCGGTTACGAAATCTTTATGCGTAAAAAATTTGTACAAACTCGAGGTTAAAACGAGGTGTCCGGAGCTTGAAACCGGTAAAAACTCTGTCAGCCCTTGAATCAAGCCCATAATAATTGCCTGTATTAAATTCATATCCTATCCGCCTTTATTTTTTACTAATCCCAGTCTTCATAATACATTGAACAAGAATTTTCATTCTCCCAGACTCCTACTTTTGACACCTGAGGAAACACCTTGTTCATCTCATCATAAATAAATTTAGCAAGTATTTCACTGCTCGGACTAATATTTTTAAACTCTTCAAGTTCATTAATATCTTTGTGGTCTAGTCTGTCGAGAACTTTTTTAAGCTCGCGTTTTAAGACCTTAAAATCCACAAGAATATTAGATTTATCAAGGTTCTCTCCGGTAACAAAAACCTCTACCTTCCAGTTATGCCCGTGCTGGTTTTCACATTCACCTTCGTAGTTTAAAAGGTGGTGTGCCGCTGAAAACGAGCTTATTACCTTTAATTCATACATTATTTGCTTACTCCTTTAATTTTTTCATAAAGTTCTTTTGCATCCGGTTGTTCGGGGAAAATTTTCAGAATTTTTTCCAGATATTCAACCGAGTTTTTAGCATCCGCCATTTCTATATATATTTTAGCCAGCAGAAGCATAATATTTATGTTATCAGGAAATTTTTCAGCCAGCTTCAGCGCAAGATTGCGTGCGTTTTCATATTCTTTAAGTTCAAAGAAAGTCAATGCAAGGACATTCATAATTTCAGGATCCTGATACAGGCTGTATGCATCAGACAAAAACTCTCTGGCTGCTTCATAATTGCCCTTCTGATAATAAATTAAACCGATGTTAAACAAAATCAGATACTGCGAAGGGAATTTTTTCATCGCCTCCAAAAACAGTTCAAGAGATTTGTCGGTCTCATTCATTTTTAGATAATTCAAAGCTCTAAAAATACTTATGTCCACTGAATTGTTATCCAGTTCATACGCTTTTTCATAATATTGAGCAGCAGATTTATAGTCATTCATCACCTGATAAAAATTAGCCAGTTCAAATACAACTGAAGGATTTTCAGGTTCTAACTCAAATGCTGTTAAAAACTCGTCTTTTGCATAATCAAACAATCTCTGGGAAAGATAAACAACGCCCAAATCTTTGTGCGCCGGGGCATTTTTAGGGTCAAGCTGAATAACCTTTTTAAAAATAGTTTCAGCCTTATCTTTATCACCGGTTTTCATACACAAAAGTGCATAGCTGTAATAAACATCAGGCGGTATTTTGCCCAGCCTTATCATATTTGTATAAACCTTTTTGGCAAGCTCGTTGTTTCCTGTTTTTTCATAGCAGTCCGCAAGCATTTTACCCATAGAGATAGACTTGGGATTGAGAGTAACAAGCTGCGCTAGAAGCCTTATAGCCTCATTGTAGCGGCCAAGAGCGTGATAAGCACAGGCAAGATTATATTGAAAATTCTGTTTTTCGGGGTGGAGTACAATAAGTTTTTGATAATAAGAAATTGCCTTTTCCCATTCATCAGCGTTTATCGCAGCTACTGCAACAGCAGAAAGATGAAACTCCTTCGGGTCTAAATTATAGGCCTTTTCAAAAAATTCCAGCGCTTCTGTGTGTTTTTGCTGTAATTGAAGAGCGGTAGCAAGGTTATAATAGCTTGTTGCATTATTGGGGCCTAGTTCTACTGCTTTTTCAAAAGTTTTTTGCGCTTCTTTTATCTGTTTTAAAGCCAGATAACAAGAACCAAGATTGTTATACATCAAAGGATGTTCCGGTTTCAGCGCGATACCTTTTTGCAATGCCTCAACAGCCTTTTCATATTCCTTTTTAGCTGTATATGCTGTTCCTATAATATAGTACACCTGATAGTCTTCATCATCAAATGCCAGAGCTTTTTGAGCAAACTCGAGAGAGGTGTCATTGTTTTTTAACTTTAGATGCAAAACTCCTAGATTTTTATATGCGTCTTTATAATCCTCTCTTAAGACAATAACTTTTTCATAAGCAGATTGTGCCTTCTCAAGTTCATTAAGATCTTCATAAATCATACCTAGATAAAACCAAGAAGTCGCATCATCGTCGTTTTGTTCAACGACTTTTTCAAAATTAGTTTTTGCTTCTTTATTGTTTCCCAGATTGATATTACAAAGCCCCAACGTTTTTTCAACTTCAATAGAAGTATCCTTTGAATCAGCGATATAAGCCTCAATAAGTTTTTTTGCTTCATCAAAATTTTTTTCGCCTATTAATTCATTAGCTTTGTTTAAAAATTCTTCTCTGTTCACAATATCACCTCGTTATGTTCACATTTATTGTACAATAACCAGAATTATTTTGTTAAATGTGGCTCTTTTAAAACAGACAAAATAATTTGTTTGTTGTATAATAATAAAATCTTTTTAAAGGATTGTTTATGAAAAATTATCAATTCTTTTGTGATTTTGACGGTACTATCACAAAAGAAGACACATTAAATAAATTTTTATGTCTTTATGCTGACAAAAAGTGGTTGGATATCGAGGATGATTGGATAAAGGGAAAAATCGGCTCTAAAGAATGCATTGAAAAACAAATGCAGCTCTTTGACAATGTTGACGAAAATTCTCTTAACGAATTTATCGACTCTATTGAAATTGATGAAACTTTTAGCGATTTTTTAAATTACCTTAAATCTCAGGAGATTGATTTTTATATTGTGTCTGATGGATTCGATTATTTTATTGAAAGGATACTCAAAAAGTATAATATTGTTGGTGTAAAAATATTTTCCAATAAACTTGAAATCAAAAATGGAAAATTCAAAACATCTTTTCCCAACTACAATAAATCCTGCACCCCTGGGTCAGGCGTGTGCAAATGTAATGTAATAAAATCCAACAGAATTGTTACAAAACGGGTATTGTACGCAGGGGACGGATTATCAGACTTTTGCGCTGCAAAAAATGCAGATTTTTTATTTGCGAAAGGGAAATTGTTGCAGTATGGTAAAAGTACGCCAATCGATAATTTGATTGAATTTAAATCGTTTAAAGAAATAACTGAATATATAAAAATGTTATAAATTAAGGAGAGAGAAAAAATGCTCGGCACAAAAATGCAGTTATCGGATGAGGAAATTAAAGCAATAGACAAAGAATATTGTTCCTGGGGTGATACTGTTCATTATCACGATGATCAAACTATATTCAGAGATTGCGAAGGTTCGTATATGTACGACGGCAAAGATACACCTTACCTGGATTTACAGATGTGGTATTCAAGCTGCAACCTCGGCTATAAAAACAAAAGAGTGCTAAACGCAGTCCTGGACCAGTATCAAACAATGCCTCAAATTTCTTCAAGATTTGTTTACGATTACAAAGCATTGCTGGCCAAAAAAATCGCACAGGCAAACATCGACAGATACGGAATCAAAGGCCGTGTCCAGTTTAACGTAGGCGGTGCCCAGGTTAACGAAGATATGCTCAAGTTAATCAGAAACTACACTAAAAAACCGAGAATGTTTGCATTTATGGGCGGTTATCACGGAAGAACAATCGGTACAACTGCGGTAACTTCCAGCTACAGATACAGAGAACATTTCGGCCATATCTCCGACACTGCTCATTTTGTTCCGTTCCCTTATTGCTTCCGCTGCCACTACGGCAAAAATTGCGAAACCTGCGGAATGTACTGTGTAAAACAGTTCGCAAGATTATTTGAAAGCGAATACAACGGCGTTTATGACCCGAAAACTAAAGACTGCGAATTCGGCGGATTTATTGCAGAACCTCTCCTTGGCACAGGCGGATATATCGTCCCGCCAAAAGGTTACTTCAAAGCGCTTAAAGAAGTTCTTGATGAACATAACATCCTGTTTATGGTAGATGAAGTACAGATGGGCTGTTTCAGAACAGGTAAACTCTGGGCAATGGAACACTTCGGCGCAAAACCCGATGCAATGACTTTTGCTAAATCTATCACAAACGGTATGAACCCTCTTGCCGGTATGTGGGCAAAAGAAGAACTCATCAATCCGAAAGTATTCCCTGCAGGAAGAACTCACTCGACCTATGCGGCTAATCCGATTGGCACACGTGCAGGCTATGAAGTTATGTGTATCTTTGAAGAGGAAAGAGAAAACCTCGAAAAAGAAATTGCACGCAAAGGTAAAAAATTCCTCGACGGATTAAAAGTTCTTGAAAAGAAATATAAAAATATCGGTACTGTAAACGGCCTTGGCTTTGCGCTGAGCGTTGAAGTAACGGAAAACGACGGATTTGCTCCGGCAAGAGAACTCTGTGATGAAATTATAGAAGCCGGTCTTAAAGGCGATTTGACCTACAAAGGTAAAAAATGCGGTCTTATCCTTAACAACGGCGGCTACTTTAAAAATATCATCACAATCGTTCCTCAATTGTACATATCCGATGAAGAAATCGATATGGCGCTTGAGCTTATGGATCAGTTGTTTGAAAGATATATGGAAAAAGCTTAAAATTATTTTGAGTGACACGCTGAAATGGCGTATTCTGTCAGTCGAAAATAAAACAGGCTGACGGACAACACCGGATTAGACAATCATTAAAAGGTACATATCTTTGGGACAGAGTTTAGATTTTGAGTTTATCCACGAAAACCAGTGCAAAAGAGCTGTTCTGCTATTCCACGGAATGACGGGCAGCCCTTTTGAGATGAAAAAGATGGGCCGTGCATTTTTTGAAGCGGACTTTGATGTATATTGCTATTGTCTGCCCGGACACGGCACAAGCCCCATCAATATAAAAACCGTACGCTGGGAAGACTGGTATACAGACTCAACAATGCACTACAGAAATTTAACCCAGAAATATGAAGAGGTATATCTGGGCGGTTTGTGTATGGGCGCTGTACTTGCACTGGCAATTGCTTCCGAATACCGAGAAGTAAGGGGCATTGTTTCTTTATCAACCACTCTGTTTTTAGACGGCTGGACAATACCGTGGTACAACTTCTTTATGCCGCTTGGGCTGCACACAATCTTAAGATACTATTACTCTTTTCCGGAGAGAGAGCCTTACGGATTAAAGAATGAAGTATTAAGAAAAAAGATTGCAGCACTTCAAAAAAGAAACACAGAGGCTCTGGACAATTACCCGATGTCTTGCATATACGAACTTTTAAAGCTCTCAAAATTTGCACAAAAAAATATGTTCAGAGTCAAAGCCCCAGTGCTTTTAATGCATGCAAAAGAAGATGACCTGACAAGCGTTAAAGGCTCACAGTTTGTTTACCGCAACGTCGGTTCCAGCATAAGAAAGTATATTGAACTTGAAGACAGCTACCATCTTGTTGTTATGGATAATGAAAGAGATTTTGTTTTTAATACCTCGATAGACTTCTTAAACAGCCTTTCAAATTATGCGCCTGAGGGGACTAAAAACCTTGTTGCAATAGGAAGCGAGGCCGCCGATGCATATTGATACAGCTCAGGTTATAAAAATCATAAGCCTTTTGCCTTTGTCGTTGAAGGTTATTATTGTCACAAACGTGCTTTTAATAATAGGTTTTATAACAGGCAAACTCGCGTTGTACAAGTTCGAAAACGCGGTTAAGTTTTTTGCTTACTATTCCGTTGTGATATCTATTCTGTTTGTTTTATATTTTGTTTCAATAATATGGTTTTCCATCAGCAATCTGTTTGCCGGAAATGCTGTCTACAGTGCAATATTTCCGATATTTTTGTTTTTACCTTTTATTATCGGACATTTTGCAAGTTACGAGAAAGTGCACTTTTACACTAATATACAGATTTTGACATTGATAATAAGCCTTCTTCTGGCTTTATCATTTATATAAAAACACAGTCTATTACAGGGAATAATTATGTTTGAAAGATACTTTAGTGAGCTTAAAGAACTTAAGGAAAATTGCTGCGAAAGAAAACTCATATCCTTAAAAAAAACGGGAAAATATATTTTTGAAGATAACAAAAAATATCTAAACCTCTCTTCGAACGATTATCTTGGTATTGCAGAGGACAGAAAAGTTTTAAATAACTTTTTAAAAATTGCCGATTTTTCCATGGGCTCTGCCTCATCCAGACTGCTTACGGGCAGCTCCTATGTTTATGCAAAACTCGAGTGTCTGCTCTCGGCCCTGTACAGAAAAGACAAATCACTGATTTTTAACAGCGGCTATCACGCTAACACGGGGATTATGTCTGCGCTTTTGTCAAAAAAGGATGTAGTATTTTGCGACAAACTCAACCATGCAAGCATATTAGACGGCATAAAACTTTCCAAAGCAAAAATGTTCAGGTACAAACATCTTGATTACGACCATCTTGAAGAGCTTTTGCAAAAGCACAGAAACGACTATGATACGGCTATAATTGTGACAGAATCACTGTTCAGCATGGACGGGGATATTGCTGACTTAAACAAACTTGTTGAACTTAAAAACAAATATAACGCGATTTTAGTCGTGGACGAGGCACACGCATTCGGAGTCTATGGAAGCAGAGGACTCGGAATTGCGGAAGAACAAAACTGCATAAAGGATATAGACCTTATTGTCGGAACTTTTGGAAAAGCAATCGGTTCAATGGGGGCATTTTGCAGCGGACATGAGGTTTTGATAAACTATTTGATTAACAAATGCAGACCGCTTATCTTTTCTACGGCAATCCCCGAGATAAATATCGCGTTTTCTTATTTTGTCATAACAGAGGTTATACCGAATTTGAAAACACAAAGACAGGAACTTTTAAAAACCGCACAAAAACTGAGAGAAAATCTTGCCGCATTGAATCTTACAACAACAGGCAGCAGCCACATAGTGCCGGTAATACTGGGAGAGAACAAAACAGCCGTTAAAGCATCAAAAGTTTTAATCGATAACGGATATTACCTCCTGCCGATAAGACATCCGACTGTTGCACAAAATACTGCAAGAGTTAGAATTTCTTTAAGAGCGGATATCAGCTATGAAGAAATTGAGTCTATACCTGATATAATAAATAAAGCTGCAAATATCTGACTTTTGATAAAATATTATTAATAATATTTATGTGTATTATATTAATCGGATAAACCAGTGAACCAGTATTACCAGAAAGATTTATATGCCATTTTAGGGATTGAGCCCGACGCTGACGAGGCTCAGATAAAATCTGCATACCGCAAACAGGCGCGCAGATGGCATCCTGACGTAAATGACAACTCACAGGAAAGCATACTGCGTTTTAAAGAGATTACGGAAGCTTACGAAGTCTTAACCGATGAACAGAGAAGAAGCCAGTACGATATACTTAAAGGCTTCAACTTCAAATCCTCCTACTCTTCAACCTCGAAAACACAGGCAAAAAAAGCATACTCACAGTCGGAATCCGCACAAACTAAAACCGATTTTAAACCCGAACAAAAAACCAAAACAGAAGAAAAACATCACGACAAAAGTTCGTTTTCACAGGTGTTTGAAAATATCCTTGATGGATTATTTACTAACGACTCACAAAAAAATAGCAGGACTAAAACCGAAAAGAAAAAGCTTAAGCCGGAAAACGGCAGAGATATAAATTTAAACGTTACAATAAAAATTTCAGAGGCAATTTCAGGTACAAACAGAACAGTCAATGTTTTGCACAGTGAAAGATGCCCGAAATGCGAAGGCAGAAGGTTTATTAACGGTGCAAAATGCCCGCTGTGTAAAGGAAGCGGAGAAGTTTCCATACACAAAAAACTTAACGTAAAAATCCCCGTAGGTGTAAAAAAAGGCGCCAAAATAAGGATTGCTAACGAGGGCAATAAAGGATACAACGGCGGTAAAAGCGGGGATTTATACCTTTTTATTGATATTGAAGAATCAAGCTTTTTTAAATACGAAGGCAACAACGTGCTGTGCGAAATTCCCATAACGCCTTTTGAAGCTGTTCTGGGGGCAAATATTGAAGTCCCCACATTATGCGGAAATGTTTCTATGAAAATCCCGCCTTATACTTCAACAGGCCAAAAATTCAGATTATCGCAGCAGGGCACTTCTAACGGAAAAAACAACAAAAAAGGCGACCAGATTGTTACGGTAAAAATAGTTGTGCCAAAAGAAATGACAGCAAAAGAGATTGAGTTATACGAACAGTTAAAATTAATTTCAAAACACAATGTCAGGGAGAATTTATTAAATGACTGATAAAACAAAAATTGCGGAAATTTTCGATTCAATACAGGGGGAAGGGCCTTATATAGGCTACAGACAACTTTTTATAAGATTTTGCGGGTGCAATCTTTTGTGTGATTACTGTGATACAGAATTTGACCGCGGAGAAGAATACAGCATTCAATCACTGGTTGAACGCGTAAAAACTTTTGACCTTGAGGCAATACATTCCGTAAGTTTAACAGGCGGAGAGCCGCTTTTGCACTATCAGTTTTTGAAAGAGTTTTTGCCGGAACTAAAAAAATTGAAGCTCAAAATTTATCTTGAAACAAACGGAACCCTAGCCGGTGCTTTAAAAACAATTATTGATTATGTTGATATTATTTCCATGGATTTTAAACTGGATTCCAGCGCAAAAATAGGCGATGTTTTCACTCAGCACGATGAATTTCTTAATGTTGCAACACAAAATAACAAAGATACGTTTGCAAAACTTGTGTTTGACGATTCTATTGAAGATTATGAGTTAAAAGAGTGTTTAAACCTTGCAAAAAAATATAATATACCTGTAATTCTTCAGCCTAAAATGGAAGAAAATAAAATAAAGGTTTCGCACGAAAAAATTCTGGAAACCTTTAACTACTTTTCTAAAAACTATCACAACACAAGACTCATCGGTCAGGTGCACAAGTTTTTTGATATAAGATGATTATTAATATTTCTTAAAAAAAAACAGAAAAAATTCAAGCCCCAAAAGGAAAATGCCGATATTAACCTCAGGTAATAAAATAAAAAGGCATTTTCATGGGCTGGGAAAATATAAAATCACTGCTGAGTAAGCTTGATATAAACAGCAACAATATTATAGAGCAAACGGAAATTGATTCTTTTAAAAAGGCCAATCCAACAATTCCCCTAAACGGTGTTAAGGCTGGTATGACAGTCGGAGATTCAATGGAAGGGCTGGTGCTTGAAAAAACAACGACTTCTCTCAATCAACCAGAAGAAAAAAAACCAACTGATATTTTCAAAAAAGAAAAATTTGCACCTTACGAAAACTACTCGAGCATATATAAAAAAATTAAAGATATAAGTGAACTGCGCAAAAATTCTCAGGGAGTACCTTTTACCAGCTGGAGCGACCTGTCGGGGTTGAATTTAACAAAAGAACAGTTTGCCGGTATTGTAATAGACAATATGTCAACCATACTCTCTGAAGAACAGCAAAGAATATGCAAGGAACTCGATCCCGATTTTATTTATGACCCTCAGCTTCCTGAGCCCGAAATAACAAAAATAAAAAATTTTACAGAGATTCCGACAGGCAGCCACCCGGATATAAAGGATGCAAGAAATTGTGATATAAGCGAACTAAAACTATCAAAAGAAGAACTTCTTGACCTGTGTATTGACAACACAACAGTACTATCAGATGAACAGAAAAAAATAGTTGATGAATATAAAGAAAAAATGAAAGACCCAGGATTGGGTATAAGAAATCTTCACAGTCAGGGCATTACCGGTAAAGGTATAACAATTGCTATAATCGATCAGCCGCTTGGAGAACACAGAGAATATTCTTCCAACCTTGTTCACCTTGAAAATATAAATACAAAAGAAATGAACCGTACTAACGCACAGATGCACGGTGCAGCAGTAGCATCAATTGCTGTCGGCAAAACAACCGGTGTTGCTCCGGATAGTGATTTAGTCTATTTTGGCGCAATTAACTGCACAAATTCGCCGGAGAATATTGAAGAATACAAAAATAATCTTTTAAAAGCAATAGAGAACAACAAAGATGATACAGAATTTGTTCAACTATTAGAAGAACAAATACAAGCTCTGGAAAAAACAGGAGAGGCATTCGACAACACTCCGTATGCAAATGCAATTAACAAAATTCTTGATATGAATAAAAATCTGCCGTCGGACAAAAAAATCCCCGTTATATCAATAAGCTGGGGATTCGACAAATATGCTCCCGGTTATGATAAACTTCTTGCTGCTGTTGAAAGAGCAAAAAAAGAAGGAGTATTTGTTGTAAGCACAGCTCTTAAGGAACAATACGGAATGGAAACTAACGGCGCAAACCGTAATCCCGTCACAGACCCTAATAATCCTGAAGGCTATGAAGCAGGGGCGTTCTGGTTGAAAAAATCAGAAAGTGGCAATATGTACAGAAACAAAGACAAACTTCTGCTCGTTCCGATGGATCACAGAACAGTAGCGGACTATCATAGTAAAGACGGATACCGCTACGAAGGCAACGATGGCGGCATGAGCTGGTCTACACCATGGCTTGCAGGGATGTATGCTCTTGCCAAACAGGTAAATCCCCAAATTTCGCCTCAGGAATTTTGGGAAAAAGCACTGGAGACCTCAGATGAATGCAAAAATAACAATACAGGAGTTTATGTTGGACGGTTGATAAACCCGCAAAAATTAATAGAATCCATAAAAAATAATAAATAAAAAAGCCCTTAAAATAAGGGCTTTTTATTATTACTCATCTCCTCTTAACAATGCTACAAGTCTTAAAATTTCGATATACAGCCATACCAGAGTGACTGTCAGTCCGAAAGCTCCGTACCATTCAAAGTCTTTTGGCAATAAATTCTGTGCGCCTTTTTCAATAAAATCAAAATCCAGAATAAGACTTAATGAAGCAATAAGAACAACTATTGCACTAAATACAATCGCCATCACACCGTTGCCTGATACAAACGGTATGGAAAAATGGAAGAAACTTCCAACTAAATCAACAAGATAGATTATCATTATAGTGAATAAAGCCGTCATTATTGTCGCACGGAATTTTTCAGTGGCTCTGATAGCTTTTACCCTGTATAAGAAAAGCATAACCAAAAACGCAATAAATGTGCCAGAAATTGCCTGAATAGCAATCCCCGGAAACTTTACCTCAAGGAATATTGATATACCGCCTAATAACGCCCCCTCTGCAAAGGCATACACAGGTGCCAAAAATTTTGTAAATTTCGGCAAAAAGCAGGCCGCCAAACCGCTTATCAAAGCAGCAACCAGCGCAATACCCATAACCATCATCATTTTATCGGTATAGCCCATCATAGCTTCATAAACCATAGCTGCAGCAGCAACAAGCGCAATCAAAATAAGCGCAAATGTTTTTCCGATTGTACCGTTAACTGTCATCGGAACGCTGTTTAACATTTGTATATCACTGTTATCCATTCTTGATAACACAGGATTTGTACTTTTAAACATATAAAAACCTCCGTTTCCTACTTATTCAATAGCATATTTCAGGCAAAATATCAATTGCTCGCATAAAATAGTATGAATCTCACACGCATCTGTTTCAATTTACATAAAAAGAAACTCAACTTTTTTTTGCAAAACAAATTCAAGCAAATCTTTTTTTTGTTCAGCCATTTTTAAATTCGGTTTAAACCCGATAGTTTTTAAATAAAGTTTCACCTTGTCGTCTGTTTCTTCGGCTCGCATTCTAAGAATCAAGTTTTTATGCGGCTTATCAAAACCGTCAGCAAGCCGTAAAACAGCACCGACCCTGCTGACAAGCAGCCTGTCATCTTCTGAAAGCTGTGCAAAGCGCTCATGCTTTGCTGCATCCGGAAAAGATGCACGATGATATCTGGCAATATTAGCAATAATCAAAATCTCTTTATCCGAAAAACCTTCTATCCCCTCGTCAATAATTATATTCATTGCGTGCTTGTGATGAGATTTTTTCTCTACAACATAACCGATATCATGCAAAAGCGCAGCGTGCTCAAGATACTCGCCCGCCTTATCTGACAAAGTTTTAAACTCGCTAACATTTTGTTTTAAAGCATCCAAAATCATAACGGCGTATTTTTTTACTTCGTTTGCATGCTCTTTATCTTTGCAATATTTTTCGTAAAGACTGTCGGGCTTCATTAGTTTTACTCTTGTTTAAGAAGTTTTTCTATTACATCGAGCAGGTAATCCTGATTAAAGTTTGATTTTTTAATAAAAGCATTAACATCAGGCATATCTTTTGTAAGATGTTCCGTGTCATAAGATGTAATTAATATGATAGGAATATCCTGAAGTTTTCTGTGGTTTTTGAGTTCTTTAACGAACATTCTTCCGTCCATCTCCGGCATTTCCATGTCCGAAAGTATAAGATCAAAATCATCTTTATAAAGGCTTTCGAATGCTTCTCTCGGGTTTTTAACCATTTCAAAGCTGTATCCCCAGTGGACAAGAATATTTTTCAACAACTCTCTTGTTGTCATTGAATCATCAACAATAAGTATTTTATAATCCTTATTTGTTTTAGGCTGCAGCTGATATTTTGATACCGGCACGAGCGGTTTTTCCGCAGGCACATAGGTACTTTTATACAGTTCAGGAATATTTAAAATTAAACAAACATCTCCGTTGGCAAGAGTTGTAATACCTGAAATATTTTTCAGTTTTATAATCGGCGGCTCAAGTTTCTTTTGCAAAATATTCTGGTCGCCGAGTATCTTGTCAACAATAATCCCCATAAGACTATTTTCTACATCTATCAAAATTACTGTTTTTTGTTCGTTATTTCTAAACTCTGTATCAGAAGGCAGTTTCATCAAATCGCTCAGATAAAAAAGATTTACGGTTTTGCCTTCAATAATGATTGATTGAGCATTGTTGCGCGTGTAAATATCTTTATTATCAACCCACATAACAGTTTTAATTGCAGTCATAGGCATTGCAAAAAGCTGCTTAGCCGCCTGAACTATGAAAGCTTTTAAAGTAGCCATTGTAACAGGGAGTTCTATTGTGATTTTAGTACCCTGATTGGGCACAGAAAAAACCTTTACACTCCCGTTAAGCTGGGTAATCTTGGTCTGAACAATATCAAGCCCCACCCCTCTGCCGGAAATTTCGGTAACGACCTTTTCGGTTGAAAACCCCGGCCAGAAGATTATATTCATAATTTGCTCAGCAGAAAGATAATCAGCCTCACGTTTTGTTATAAGATTTTTTTCCAGAGCCCTGTCCAGTATTTTTTGCAAATCAATGCCGCGTCCGTCATCGTGAACTTCGATTATGATTTTATTCTGCATACTTTTTGCAATCAGATAGATTTTTCCCTTTGGCGGTTTGCCGGCCGCGATTCTCTCCTGAGGTGTTTCAATCCCATGGTCAATAGAATTTCGTATTATATGCATCAGGGGAGCTTTAATTTCTTCGATAACTTTTTTGTCCGCACTAGTTTCGCTACCGGAGATAAGAAGCTCGATGTCTTTTCCCGTATCTTTTGAAATATCGCGTATCATTCTCGGAAACATATGAAATATTGTAGCGAGAGGGAGTACACGGATATTTTTAACCATACTCTCCAGTTGTGTAATAATAACATTCAGTTTTGTGTCTTCTTCATCCACGGATTTTTGAAGGTTAAGAATTCTATTTGTCAGTTTTAAAATTTTAGAAGAATTTTCCTGAAAAATTGAATAAATCTGCTTGCTAAAAACAGAAAGTGTAGAGTAGTCTATTTTGTCATCTTTATTCAGGTATTTTCTGTCATAATATTTAATAAAGCTCTGAGATTTATGGTTAAAATTACGCCATTCGTTCAAATCCACAAGCATTTTTTCAAGTTCTGAAATATTTTTTTTGTGTTTAATTCTTCCTATGATAAGCTCGCCCATCTGGTTAACCAGACGATCAAGCTTTTTAGAATCAACACGCAATGTTCTAATTGAAGTTGTTTCAAAAGAATTAAAAAAGTCCTGAGCTTTTTTTACCGGAAGAGGAGAAGCATCCAGTGTTGTGCTGAGGTTAGCAAGCGGATTTACAGAAGAGTTTAAATCCAGCATTTGCTTAATAATATCGAGTCTTTGCAGCACAAGAGATATATCCTCCTGCTGTTCATTGTCCTCCTGTGCCATTTTTTCAGCAGATGAAAAACACTGTTTTAATACGGCTATAATTTCCTTTTCCGGTAATTTTTTAGTATTTTTAAGGATTTCTAAAATTTCATCCAGCTTTTTAGCAAGACTTGTAATCTCAGTTTTGTGATTAGTTTCAATAATATCATTTATTACAGCCTGTATCTTAGGTATCTGAGAAAGATTAGTTTCAAGATGCCCTAACTCGTCTTTTATATAATTAATATCTGCAAGAAGCTGTTTTACCTCGGAGCTTTGTTCTGTTGTTTGATTATTCTCCTGCTCATTAGCAGCCTCTTCTTCATCATGAATTTTTTTTGAGATTAACCCCTTTATATCCAGTTTTTCTATATTTTGTGCTTCATAAATACTGTTGAGGTTATTTAATATATTAATAAGTTTAAGATTAAGCTCCTCTACCTCATCATTATTAACGATATTTGAGCTTCGCATTACAAAGTCTATTTTTTGCTCAATCTCATTAAGATTCTTTTTTATTTCGCTATAGTCAGTTTCATAAAATTCTTCTTTTAGCTGTTTTATTATATCGTCAAAAGTTTCTATATAAGAAGAGCCTTCTTCACCGGCCATATTATTGAGCAAAAGATAACTTTCAGAAAGCATCGCATTTATTTTATTAATACTTTTTTGCTGGCTTTCATCCGGCTCACCGGCGGGGGGTATTTTTTCCTCCGGCAAAGTTTTTTCAGGAGCAGGAGTTTGTTGTTTTTTTTGTTTTGACTCTGTTCTTTTTACTATTTCATCAATTTTATCAATCTGTTTTTGTATGTCATCCGTATAATACTCTTTTTTCAGCTTCACAGATTCCTGTATAAGTTCAGACATCAAATCTATTGCATTATAAAGAGCGTCAGAAATCTCTCGATTAATTTTAATTTTCTTTTCTTTTGCAAGCCCCAGTACATCCTCGGCCTTGTGCGCAAGACGCTGGATATTATTAAATCCTATCATCCTTGCAGCACCCTTTAGCGAGTGTGCATCCCTGAAAAGATACACAAGCAAATCTTCATTATCCGGATTCGATTCAAGCTGAAGAAGATTGTTGTTGAGTTTTTGAACGATTTCTTCAGTTTCGCCTCTGAATATATTTAAAATTTCGTCAAACTCTTCCGGTGAAAAATCCATTTATATAACCATTTATTTCTCTATATTTTTTAGTTCGTTTATGCTTTCTATATTTTTATTAAAAGTAGTGAGCATTTCCGACAGATCATTTACATTTTCTTTAATATCTTTAACGATATCGCCCGAGAGCTTTTCTTGATTTTCAGAATTAAAAGAAACATTTTCAATAAACTTCATCAAAGAATTAAGCGTATTGTTCAATACATTAAAGTTTTCTTCAATATTTCCAGCAAGTTTCACCCCTGATTCAATCTCTTTGCTGCCTTCTTCTGTAGCCATAACAGTAGAATTTGTTGTGTGCTGGATATCGTTAATAAGCGAAGCAATCTTTGTCGTTGCCTGTTTTGATTCGTCAGCGAGTTTTCTGATTTCACCGGCAACAACCGCAAAACCTTTACCGTGCTCGCCGGCTCTTGCTGCTTCTACAGCAGCATTGAGTGCAAGCATATTCGTTTGTTCTGCAATATCTTCTACCAGCCCGATAATAGAGCCGATTTGCTGGATATATTCGCTCAATTCAAGAATCAATTCCGCAATAATTTGAATACGCTGTTTAAGCACTATCATTTTATCAATATTAGCCTGTACAGGTTTTTGTTCTATTTCTACATTTTTCAGGGATTGATTGACTTTGTATAAAATTTCTTTAGCATTCTGTTTTAAAGCAAAAGACAGGGACTTAAGTTTTTCTACATTGTTAGCTGCAGTCAAAAAAGTCTGTTTGTACTTTGATATTTCATTTTTCTGGCTGACAGTAACTTCGAGAATTTTTTCAGCAGAATTAGAAGTTTTTGTATCTTTTATTTGTATATCATTTTGAAATTCCCTGAAAAGCCAGCTTTTTGACCACAGATACTGGGCCAGATAACCAGCTGTCAAAAGCACCATAGACACAATCGACACAGGAGTCCACACCTGCTTAGCCGAAATAATAACAATCAAAACAAGAAGTATCAAAAGGAACACTATATCCAAGATTAATTTAATATCTGATTTTTGTTTATAATTAAATTCATTGCCGTTATTCATAATAAATCCTCTTAACTCCCTGTTATTTTTCATCAAAATGCAATATAATTATTTTATTACAAATTTTAATTTATGTCGATGATGAGAACATTTGTCAAAGACAAAAATCGGGACTGACAAAAAATGGAATACAAAACACCGCCCAATATGCCTCTATTAACTATCAACGACCCTGATAATCTGCATCTGTGTTTTTTGCTGGATGACAACATATATGCACTTAATGCACAGAATATTCTCGAAGTAACAGCATTGCCTATGTTAAATGAACCGCAGAGACTGCCTGAATATATTGTGGGAATTTTAAACTACAATGATTTGTTTATAAAAGTTGTTGATATAAGAAAAATATTTGCGCTGCCTCAAAAAAAATATGAACTTAACAACAAAATTATAATAGTAAAAGGCGACGAATCTCTGATTGCGATAATAGTCGATGAAGTAACCGACTTTTTTACAGCATTACCGTCAAAAATCCAGAGAGTAATGGGGGAAAACTTTAACAACATAACGAGAACATTTTACAAACTTGATGACAAAGTTGTTAACATAATCGATATTTTCAATCTTGAAAAAGTTATAAAAAAAGCACAATTTAATGAAAACACAACACATTATACGAATTTATTTCCTGATGATGAAGAATCAGTATGCATTCTGAACAAAAGACGCAATGATATTGCACAAATCCCAGCAATGAATCTGGATGCAAATGTATACGGAAAAGACCAGTATGTTGTTTTTAAAGTCGCATCACACACATACTGTATATATTCGCTTTTTGTTAAAGAGCTTATAAATATGAAAAGTTATCCGGTAACAAAAATCCCTTATACTCCGGATTTCGTAAAAGGAATAATAAATTTGAAGGGGAATTTTTACAGTGTAATTGACCTGAAAAAACTTATCGGTTTTGATAATCCGCCGCAGGATAAAACAGAAGACCCCAACCTCGAAGGCAAAGCTATTGTTATAGACTCTACAGAGCTAAAACTGGCATTATATGTTGATGAAATAAACAATATTATAAACATCTCAAAAGAATGTATTGAACCCAAAAACGATATGAGTCTTGATACACTGTTTATAAACGCCGAGGCCTATATAGATAATGAAGTTTATAATATTTTAAACCTTGATAAATTGATAAACGACGAAAGACTTTACGTTGATATTTCTAACTAGGTAAAAAAAACCGTCGGATTGTATTGAATACACCGGCGGACATAAAGTAAACAGTTTACGAGTGAGAGTGGAATATGCACAGTCTTATAATATGAAATTGTGCTGTTTTTTAAAACTCCCCGGGTGTATAAAAATATTTCTTATTTAGTATATAATTTTATAGGAAATATTAACGGAGAGAGAGTATGTTGTTTTTTATATCACTGCTTATGGTTTTTGTATCTTCATATCTGACAGCCTGCGTTGCATCCCCCAGAACAGAAGATAACAAACCATACGGCCCGGCACCATTTTTATACACACTATTAATAATGTTTGCACAGGTCGTTTTAACCTTTGAAGTTTTATCACTGTTCAAAGCCATTACAGAAATAAATGTACTTGTATTTAATATTCTATTTCTGGCAGCTTCAGCCGTT
Source organism: Candidatus Gastranaerophilales bacterium (assembly GCA_944325565.1). GTDB lineage: Bacteria > Cyanobacteriota > Vampirovibrionia > Gastranaerophilales > Gastranaerophilaceae > Limenecus. The sequence goes on along the minus strand of CALVAT010000006.1, from coordinate 19,218 downwards.
CTGTGGTTCAAAAACAACAAACCGTTTTATATTCCGGCAGTAAAAGAAAAATTCCAAGAGATATTTAAAGCCCTGAAACGCGACAAAATTTTAATGATAATGGCATTCGGATTTTTATTTTTGATGCTTGTTGTTGTCCTTCTGGACGCATTTTTGCCGGTAACAGGCGGGGATGCTCTTACTTATCACTTAAACAGAGCTTCTTACTGGATGCATCAGGGAAGTTTAAATCATTTTGTAATTTCTGATGACAGAAATCTCGTTATGCCTATAAACTCTGAAATTCTATATCTTTGGAATCTATTATTTTTCAAAATTGATATAGGTTTATACTATATAGCCTTTTTAGGTTATATTGCCTCAATCTTTTGTCTTTACAACATACTTGAATACTTTAACTTTACCAAAAGAAGAATCCTCTGGAGCATATTCATTCTCTCCTCTTTTGCTTCGGTAATAGTTGAGATTACAAGCTTAGAAACAGATGTCTTAATAGCCGGTCTTGTTATGGCTTCAATAACTCTGTTTTTGTTTGCACTTAAAGAAAAAAAAGCCGGCATACTGTTCTTTTCTGCGCTTGCATATGCACTTGCAATGGGAACAAAATCACCTGCGGTTATTGCTTTCCCCGGAGCATTTCTCCTGATGAGTTATTTTGCATATCAAAAAGAGAAAAAAGAGTTTTACAAACCGTTAATGGCATATCTCGGTTTCTTATTCATCACATTTATGATTTTTTCAAGCTATAACTATATTCTAAACTTTATAAATTTCGGAAATCCGCTGGGAAGCGAATCGGCACGTGCTGTACACGGTTTTAGAGGCGGATTCAAGGCATTTATTGCAAACTACATAAAATATATCTTTATGCTGTTTGATTTTTCAGGATTCAAATACAGTGAATATGTCGGAGAACACATTCTGAATGCCAGAGAAGCAATACTTTCGTTCCTTCATATACCAATGGATCTCGGCGTTGAAATGTCCGACTACAATGAAATCAACAACAGACTTATCAACGTTAAAACCGGAGCAGGAATTTTAGGTTTTCTTGTGTTTTTGCCCTCCCTTTGCACCTCTGTAATACTGGGATTGGCGAAAAGGCATAGTGCAAAACTGCAGGTTATTTTCGTTTTTGCGCTAATGTTTTTAATAAATGTTGCCTGTATGTCATTTTCAATTGCTTACATGGTATTTAGCATAAGATTTTTAACATTTTTAATTATTCTATCCTCACCGCTGCTGGTTATTTCTTACATAAAAAAGACGAATATAATCAAACTGTTAATACTGTTTTTTGCTATGTCTTATTTTGTAATAATCAGTACACACCTTGCCGGCAGAGGAATAACAGACATCACTAACGTAATACTAAAAACACCGACACTAATGCAGGCAAGAGAACGGATAAGATGCGCTCTTTATACCGGTTTTGACGGAAAAAATACATACTGTTATCTAAGAGATTACATCCAGCAATTACCCCAAGGTTCTAAAATTGCACTTTTCCCTGATGCAACCGACAACACATATATTCTGGATATTTTAAACAGCCACGGTTATAAAATAGATACTTTATTGCCGGAAAATGCTCTAAACTATAAATACAATGACTATGATTACATAATTACAACAAAACAGATTTTAATAAGTACTGTTTTACTCAAAGAAACTAAAGATATTAAAACAGGATATAAACTTGATAAAAATGGAAATGCATATTATCCAAAATACAGCCCGTTCTCCTGTGTATACGAAAAACACCGCGGCGGCTTTTACACTTCTGACCAGTATAAAGATGGTGCAATTGTAATGGATTCTCGCTGTTATATAGATCAAAAATTCTTTGAACCCAAAGGATTTAAAATAAAACAGATATATGACTTTAAATCAGAAAATATTAGATACACTGGTTATGTGACAATATATGAAAACACAAAGAAAGAAAATTGACACTGACTTTTGTCAAAAGTAAAATTAAAAAAAGAGGGAACAGGGGTGAAAATCCCCGGCTGAGCCGCAACCGTATAGCCGGAATACTCTTGTAAAAACCATAGCTTCGGGATTTAGGCATGGGGTCATATTTTAAGCAAATGCTTATTGTATCCTTGTTTTTTCCCGCAGTTGAGAGGAATTAAGAACAGGGATAATTTTTTATGGCCGCAACCCTTCCAAGAGCAGCAAATAACAGTAGAATAGGTACATGCCCGCACGGTCTGCCTATGGGAGCCTGTCCTATATGCAACGGCATGGGGGGCGGAGGAAGCGTCAGAAAAGACAACAAACCAAAAGAAATGACCTGGAATGAATGCTATGCAATAGGCCAGATGCTAAAAGCACAAAAAGAGGCAAGACTCCATACACAACAGATGTTTGCCGCCCAAACACAGCAGGCACACTTAAATAATCTGCAAACCCAAATAAATGCCCTGAAACTTGCTATATTAAATTCCTCTTTGCCTAAGCCTGTTGCACAGGCTTTAACAGCAGTGCTGGATACAGTTATCACCCCTATGGCAAAAGCAGTGCAAACCATCAACAACACCATACAAAACCTTACAAATAATATTGCTAAAGCAGTTGATTCTTTTAAGCAAAAAATAGCTGACATCACGGATAAATTAACGGCAATGCTGGGCGAAGCAAAAGCCGCCATTGAAAAGAAAATTTCAGACAAACTCAAAGATGTTAAAAAGAAAATTTTCTCCCTTTTTGGCATTGCGGGAGCAGACAACGAAGAAGATGAAGAAGTAAAAAGAATAGAAGAACAAAAATTAATCCACGAAGAAAACACAACAAAAGAAACACTGTTTCAAAACAAAAAAATCCCCGAACAAACTGTCACCAAACAAGAAAGCGAAGACTAATTAATGAGTTACATAAAACCGTATCAGGATCTGGAAACACAAAAACAATACAGAAATCACACCCAAACACAAAAAAAGAATATATCAGAGCTAAAAGAAGGTGTTGTTGTTAACAACCTTATAAAAGACAGGGATATGTTCTCTGCTGCTTTGACACCGGATATTGATAATATGTACGATAGTCTTGTTATTCCTGATAAGACTGTAAAACCGGACACGTTTGAAAACAAGGATTATAAAAATAAAGAAAAATCACTTCAGCGTTCGCTTGCACCGTTACTGGCTACTACAGTAGGCGTTTTCGGCCTGCTTGCAGGCTCAATGTTTGCATTGAAAAAATCCGCAGAAATTAAAAAGAACCTGAAACCATGGCAAACCCTTCAGGAGATTACAAAACACGTATCAGTAAATGACGAGCCGCACCTTGCAATGCTTTTGATGATACGCGACCCTAACTACAGAAACGTTATGGGCGCACTCGGGGTTTTTGTTTTGAGCTCTATCGGCTTTGTCGGAAAAAATTATGTTGACGGGATAAAAGAAATCTGGGTAAGAAAAAAACAGGCCGATGTACAGCGCAACCTTCAGGAGCAGCTTATTGAAGTAGAAACAAAAAGTTTCTCGGGCAAAATGCAGATTTTAAGAAACATGCTGGCTGAAAAAGCCAGAGAGCTCAATAATATTCTGCATAAAAATAATGTGGGCAATGAAAATACAACCTTTAAAAAATTTATATCTTTTAAAAATTCTCAAACAGCAGCTTCTGAAACAAATTCCAAAGAAAAACAAAATACCCTGATTGCTGCAGCAGGCGTTGGATTGAGCACTGCTGTTGTTGCCGGTCTTGGATTTCTTGCAATGAAAAACCTTCAATCAGCGGCAAAAACGTGCGAAGACATTGCTGCTTCAAGCTTAAAAGAATTTGCAGCCAACATTTCAAAAATTGAAAATCCATCTCAGAATGTTCTGGAAAAATTGAAAAACAGAATAGTTTCCCTAAACCTTAACAAAGGGGAGATTGACGAGTTTTTTGCAAAAGCCAAAAATCTGCCTGAAGGTGAATATACCGCGCTAAACGGAGATACCTACAAAAGTTACAGGCAATATGTTGATAGAGAAGTTGAAAAACTTACGGATGAAGGTGCAGAAGCAATTGCCGGCAAACCCTCCAACAAACCTGTTTTATTCTCTTATACAGGAGATTTATGCTCTCATCTGTATAATATGATAGTAAACCCGCACAGCCCGCTTTTGAAAATGGTATTCGGCGGAATGGCCGCCGTAACAACTGTGGGGTATGTAGGAGCAAAAACAGTTGAAGCAGTAAAAGAAGCAGAGGTTATAAAAGAAAACGCAAAAACAGAACTCGATTTGCAAAAACGGCTGGTTAGCGTTGAACTCAAAAATTTTGAAACAAAAAAACGCAGCGTAATAGAGCCTTTGATGGACGAGTTTCGGGTTCAGGCAATGAACGGCAAAGATAAAGGAGAGCTCAAAACAAGAGCGGAAAATATACTATACGAAATCAAAAACGGCCCGCCGTTTGTTTACTCATAATTAAAATATAAAAAATATAGGGACTTAATTTATGCATATACAACCGGTTGTGTTTAAAAATTTCTATACAATGTCAGCCAGACCATCTGCCTATGACAAACAGGAGCCCCGCGAGATGGTGCGGACATTTTCAAAATCATTTGTTTTGCCGGATGAAAGAGTAAACCACGCACTTTTTGACGAGAATCTTGCTCAAAAAATCGCCTCTTATAAAGAACAGGCTGTTTCTCCTGTTATAGATATGCTAAAAGACACAGACAATGAAAAAGATATTACAGCAGGTCTGTTTCTTTTAAACAGAATAATCGATGCGGGTGCAAAAAATGTCGGTGACACATATCCTGTTATATCAAGATTCAATTATTCAAAATCTCATAATGTTCAGGTTATGCTTGCCGGAATTTACAGAAAAACACTGGTGCCTGATGGTTTTGGCCCGCTTGTGACAATGTTTTTGAAAAACTCTCAAAACCCTGTTCAAATACCTTTTGACCCCAATGAAGAAGTCGGCGGCGCAATACTCGAATATTTGAGAAACCAAGCCTCAACCTCTGTCTATGAGAAAAATCCGGCAAACACTTTGTAATAAAGGAATATTGCAAAAAGAATAAGGATTACCCCGCTTATTTTTGTGAGGATATCAGTGTATTTTGCAAATGAGGAAAGATTCTTCAAAACAGATGTAAATAACCCCGCAACAAGTATTATCATTCCCTGCCCCAGAGAGAACAAAAACAGCATTAATGCAGCATAAAGAAAATTTGCACTCATAGAAGCCGCCGCCATAATGCCGGCAAGTATAGGTGTGGAACAAGGCGAAGCAGCGAGAGCAAATACCATCCCCAAAAGCAGTGGATAAGTTATAAAATTATGCTTGTCGCTTTGAGGAAACTTTTTGACAAGAACCGGAAAGTTTATATCCAGCAATCCCACAAGGTTCAAACCGAATATCAGAATCAAAGATGTCAAAATCAGAACAAAATAGACTCTGCTTGAGGCATCAAATATCTGTCCTGTTAATGCACAAATTAGTCCTATTGCAGTTAGACAGATTGACAAACCGAGGATAAAAAATATTATTTGAAGCAGATTTTTTGAAGTTCTTTTTTCTGAAGAACTGCCTATATAACTGACCACTATCGGCAACATGCCTATACCGCAGGGAGATAAAGAGGCTACGACACCGCCTAAAAAGCACAGTGCCAATATAAGCAGGGAGAACTCACCCTGAACATTTGCCTGAAAAAAAGTAACTAATTTATCCATTGATTAAGCCTTTAAGAATATTTTCCAATTCTTTTTCTGTCATAAATCCCTCTGTCTTTTTATAGACATTTCCGTCTTTTTTAAGAAATATCATTGTCGGCACAAGGGTTATGTTGTATTTTTTTATTAAAGCATCCGTTGCGGAGTCGTTGGTTTGAGTTGTATATTTTTGATATTCAACTTTATCAGCATATTGAGGCATAACAACGCTCGTCACGCCTTCAAGTTTTTTGCAGTCCAAACACATCGGAGAAGAAAACTTCATAACAACAGGTTTTGAATAGCTGCTCTGTGCTTGAGCTTCAAACGCAGCTTTTGAACTGTTTGTTTTGTCCAAAACAAAATAAGCCACCACCGGAATAATTAAAATAGCAAGTGCAACAATCCAATTTTTCATATCTATTCTCCTTAACATACATTTTAATATAACATACAATGATTTATTAAGATTAATATTGTATAGGTGTTTAATATGATATATTATAAATAAAAATTTAAGTGGAGATTACTTTTGTTCGATATAACTTCGTGGCTTGTTGAAATTAGTGAAAAGTGCAAAAATATATTCGATGAAAATTTAGTGTTTATTGGTTATCAGGGAAGTTATAGAAGAGGCGAAGCGACTGAAACAAGCGACATTGATATGGTTGTTGTGCTTAAAAATCTCGGTATTAATGAACTTTGCGCCTATAAAAAAATTATAAAATCTATGCCGTCTAGTGATAAGGCTTGCGGGTTTATATGTTCGAAAGACGGGTTAAAAAACTGGTCTAAATATGAATTATTCAGGCTGTATTATGACACAATGGCGATTTATGGAGATATGAAAGAACTTATCCCCGAGATTACGCCGCAGGACGCAAAAACCGCGGCAAAAATCGGAGCGGAAAATATATATCATTTTGCCTGCCATAGCTTTTTATACGGAAGCAATCCTAAAGAAGCATTGAAAGATTTGTTAAAGGGCATTGTTTTTGTGATACAGGCAAAATATTTTTTTGAAACAGGCGAGTTTGTTTTAACTAAAAAAGAACTGTATAGCAAACTTGATGGGGTAGAAAAACAGCTTTTATATCAGGCATTGAATAAAGACAATATTGACGATTTTTCAATTGAGCAGACAGAAAAAAGCTATTCTATGTTGATAGATTTTTGTTCAACGATAATAAAGCAATATAACTAAAAAGGCTTTAAAAATAAGTATTTGTAAAAAAGAGATTTTTTTGCTAATATTAATTTACCTTGAAATTGAATATATGGAGAAGTGGCCGAGTAGGCTGAAGGCGGCACCCTGCTAAGGTGTTAGGTGGAGTAATCTGCCTCGAGGGTTCGAATCCCTCCTTCTCCGAATTCTTAGACCCGCAAGGGTCTTTTTTAATGCGGAGGGATGAGAACCCGAGAAGAGGGTGAGAATCCTACGACAAACAAGGCGCAGGCAACGCCGAGCCGTAGTTTGACGGATGCAGAGTGCCGATTTTTCGAACGAAGTGAGATAAAAAATCGAGCATTGCTGCCTCCTTCTCCGAATTTAAGTCCACCCTCACAAGAGAGGTGGACTTTTTAATGTAAAATTATCCCCATAGTTTTGGCTTTGCGGTTATTTGATTCGTTTTAGAGACCAAATTTAGAGACTTTTAAGACTAAAAAAGAGGCTTTTATGTATAAAAGTCTCTTTTTAAAATTTCGAGGTGCAGGTTATTGCAATTTGTTTTTTATTTTATATCCTTAATCTCAAAATCTTTTATATTCAAACCTTTATAGCGCATTTTGATTGCATCGTATAAGGTTTTACAGCGGGGGTGGATTCCTTCTAAATGATAAACACCGGTTGTTTGGTTTTTCATATATAAAAATGGTGCATAAGTAAATGGTTTTGCTCTGCCTCTGGAATTTTTCCAACGGTCAATTCTTTCTCTTGCAGGAATAATTTTATGCATATCTATAATCTTATATTCTGATTTAGCCCACATTTCATTATCCGGATAATTTTCATAAGAATCTATAACCGTTCCAAGTTTTGCTAAACGATCAATTCCGAATTTTTCAATAAATACAGCCTTTGCATCAGCATTTTGAAGCAACAAAAAATCTTCTGTTTTTAAGTCATCTGCTTTCGTTTTATAAAGCCAGACTGGAAGTTTAACTTTATTTTTATAATAAAATTCTTCTTGCCCGTATCTGAAATATATTTCTTTTTTGTCTGCATCAATTTTTAATTCATCAGGCTTTTTAATGACATAACAGGTGTTGTCTTTTTTGAGATAATACATCGCAAGTACATCTAAACTTTTAGTGTACCAATCCCAAAACTTTTGAAGATAGGGATTTTCAATTTTTAAGATTTTGCATTTATCATAACATAGATTCTTATACGCATCGTGGCAATGTTGTATAATTCCTCCGAAAGTATTTAGATTTATATTTATAATTTTCCCTATATAGTCAATAAAAGAACCTGATTGTAGCGGGAGACGACTCCGAATAAGTCTTATCTGCGGATCGGGGATTTGCTCATGAAGCCAATAACTAACGCCTTGATATCCAATAGTTTGATCGTGTCGAGATGGAACATTTATATAATCACCAAGTTTAATAATTTCTACAGCCGGCATGTTCGGAAATTTCTCTTTATCTTCATGATGTTTCACAAAATCATTATAAAATTCATGACAAAGAGCTATTATAGCATCATCAGATAATTTATTCGGTTCAAGTGTTATATTGTCAATAAATTTACGATATTCTATAATATTCTGCTCTAACAAATCTTCTTCAATTTGTTCAAATTGCTTTTGTTCAATTGCAAGTTGCTCAAATTCTTTAAGTTTAGCTTCCGGATCTGTATTTTGCAGTGCATCTACAATTTCAGAGCATAAATGTTCGAAAACTTCTTCATATATGTAATGAAAATCACAAGAGTATATTTCCATTAGCTTTTTGCAAATAGCTATTTTAATTTCCCTAGAATCATTATCTGTCATAGTAACTCCTTTTAGTCCGCTACATTAACAACTTTGGCAGACAAATAATCGTACTCAACAGCTTTGTCTATTTGCCAGAAACCCTCAGGAAGGATAATTGTATCGTGTCGTTCTGTGTGCAGGCAATAAATTTCTGTAGGCACGGTATTTTTCATATACAAAACGCCATTATTGTCTTCAAAGAACTCAACGCCTTCTTTAACTTTGATTCTGTGTTCGTTACCAATAGTTTCACTTTCTGCAATCATTATTGAATCTTTATCATTTCTTGATTTTAAATTCTTGGGTAATGCACTTAACTCTGCGATTACGCACTCGCCATGAAAATACATTCTTTTTTTAGTTTTTGATTTTGTCATAATTTTTACTCCTTAATTTTTGATATTTAATATTATTATCATTCATATGTTTGGCTTTTCTTTGTTCGTATATTACCAATATTGTATGTCAGTTGCGGACGTATTATACAACTGCCATTGTATAGAGCTCTTTTATTGTCAAGGTTTTGTCTTGCGTACCATTCAGTATGGCTTCGATAATTTCGGGCGGAAGCAGTCTGAGTTTCATAAGTCTTTTTATGTGGCTGCTGCTTTTTTGTTCTTTTGTCATTTTGCCTTCTTGCAGAAGCTTAAAATAATAAAAACCTTTGGTTATTGCTTGAATAAGTGTTAGATTGTATTCAACTTTATTGTGACCGATTACAATTTTTGTTCCCTTTTGATTGGCAGAGGAAATTTTTACATCGTAAGAAAAGTCAAGGAAGTAGTCACCTGTACTTTTAAAGTTTAATAATTTTCCATACGTAACAGCTTCGATTGCTTGGACCAACAAATCTCTATCTATCAAAATTCTAATTTTATCTTGATATATGGTTGTTTTATTCAAAACTGTTCTAATAAAAACAACATCAGGTGTATACAACTCAAGAAAATTAAGAATGTTATTTTGCTTTTTGATTGGTTTGTCTTTTATATAATTTTGTATCTGTTCTTTGTTTAAAATAAGTTCTTTTATCTTTTCACAGACAAATTGTTCAATCTCCCCTGCCGGTATTTTTGAAATTGTGCCTGCCTCATGTGCTCTGTTTTGAATAATTGCCTGGCTTATATAATATCTGTAACAAGCACCGTGGCGATTTCGGCTGTGAGAAGGAGACATAATATTGCCTTTGTCATCAAATATTTTTCCGGCTAAAAGTGAAACATGCTTTGAGCCTATTGAGTTTTTAGCTTTGACAGAATTTTCATCCATAATCTTTTGAACCTTGTTGAAGATTTTTTCATCTATAATCCCATCGTGCAGACCTTCATAGACTTCGTTCTTATGTTCAATCTTGCCTATATACACTTTGTTTCTGAGGATTCTATGTAAATTGCCTTTACGAAAACTTTTACCTGTTCTTGTATAAATTTGGCTTTCATTAATGTAGTTTTGCAATTTCGCAACACTTTTAAACTCAATATATTTTTTAAAAATAGTTTTAATTTTGTATGAATGTTCTTTGTCCTCGTACAAAATACCGTCTTTTTTTATGTAACCGATGGTTGCAATGCCGTGCATAAACATACCTTTTTTACGTGATGCAGCGAATTTATCCCGTATTCTTTCCCCAGTAACTTCTCTTTCAAACTGTGCAAAGGATAACAATATATTTAGAGTAAGTCGTCCCATTGAGGTCGTAGTGTTGAATTGTTGGGTGATAGAGACAAACGAGGTTTCATGTTTGTCAAAAATGTCAATTATTTTCGAAAAATCCATAAGTGAACGAGTTAGTCTATCAACTTTGTACACAACAACAATATCAATTTCATCATTTTCAATATCAGACAAAAGTTCTTGAAAAGCGGGTCTTTCCATGTTTCCGCCGGAAAAACCACCGTCATTATATTGCTTTTCAACAAGAACCCAGCCTTCATGTATTTGAGATTTTATATATGCTTCGCAAGCTTCCCTTTGGGCATCAAGAGAGTTGAAGTCTTGTTCAAGTCCTTCTTCTGACGATTTTCTTGTGTATATAGCGCATCTGATTTTCTTCATGCTGTATTTATCACTCTTACCCGCATATTTATCAAGTCTTTTAAAGAAGATTTGTTGAAGTGTTAAAATTATTTACTTATAACCCCAAAATGCTATTTTCTTTAATTTTGACTAACGCATAATTATGCATGTCATTAGAGACAAGAAACATTCCGTTACCAAGATTAAAAATCCGGTAATAACTTTTAAAAATGCATTTGGCTCTATTGTCTAAAATCGCCCATTTTTCTTGAGTTAGCTTATCATATTCAACAACACAATATTTTCCTATATATCTATCTGCCCATTGATAGACGGGCTGCTTTAAAACTACACCTTGTTCTGAAACATAACCGAACTTGTCGTCTTTTTTTATTCGATAAAAACCACCTGATGGATATTCATCAAAATATTTATGGCTTTTCTTCTTATCAGTCGTATCCTTGTATAATTTAATATTTCTGTACGCAAAAGGAACAACTGTTTCATTTTTTTTGTTAATTATCCCCCATTTGTTGTTCTTATAAACAACAGCCAAACCTAAATTGAAGCTATAATATTTTTCATACTGACACTTTATTATTTCTTTTCCTGCTTCGTCGATAAATCCCCATTTGTCGTCATTTTTTACTGCAAAAGTTCCATCTTCCACTCCCAATTCGATATCGTCGTAAGAGTTAACTATTACATGTTTGTTTGCTCGTTCAACTCTAACAATATCAACTTTTTTGCCATTGCCAAAAGTGTGAAAAACCGCAAAAATATATTTGTTTTTGTTTGATAAATATTCCACAGAAAATGGCTTTTGGCTTTTGAAGTAAGCTGCGAGTTTGCCGTTAGGTGTTATAAAAAAATATTCGTACCTGGCAAGAATGTTATTCTTCGATTCATGAGCACAATAGATACAGCCCAAACTATCGATTCCATCTGCAGGTGTCACAATTTCAATATTTTTAAATTTCATTTGTTTTATAATCCTAATATTAATAAATTAACAAACAAGCATGTCAAAAATGGACATATATAAATTTTATTTAACTCCAAAAAATCTTTTGCCGTTCCAGCGAGTACCTGTTATTTCATTTGCTATAGCTGATAGACTTTTATACACTTTACCGTTATAACAGTAGCCGTCTGATATAGCAGTAACTTCATATTTTTTGCCTTGAAATTCTCTTATGTATTTTGTTCCTGCGATAAACTTAGCAGGTTCTTTATTGTCTATTTTTATCTTTTGTTTTCTTTCGTATTGAGCAACAAGTCTTTCAATCTTTTTTTGTGTTTGAGTCGAAAAAGCTTTGTATTTTTCGTACCATTTTATATTTTCTATAATGTAAGCCCTATGCAGGTTTTCAATATTTAATCCGTAGCTTTTTGCCTTTTGTTTTAATTCTTCATTTGTTAATTTTTTAGCGTTTTTCTTCATTTTAAATCCCTTTTGCTTTATTCATCGCTCTGGTTGCAGGATAAGTCAAGTCGTAAAAAAGCCGTTGATTTAATATAAAGCATTTTTTTGTGAGTTCTAAAAAATATTATTAATATTTTTCAGGGGGTATAAATTGCTTTTTTTATATTAAAAAAAGAGGAAATTTTATGTTGTAGCTAAGCCTCTTTTGGAGTTTATAATGGAAAATCAAAATTTACAGGACATTCAAATCTCAGGAAAAACTGTTGAGATGCTAGCAATTGGAATGATTAAGCCTTATTCCAAAAATCCTAGAGTACACAACGCAAAACAAATTGAAAAGATTAAAAACAGTATCATGCAATTTGGCTTTACCGCACCAATTCTGGTCGACAAAGAAAATAACATTGTTGCAGGTCACGCTCGATATGAAGCAATGAAAATGCTTAATGCAGTTCAAATCCCTACAATACAGCTTGAAAACCTCACGCCTGAGCAAATAAAAGCTTATAGAATCGCCGATAACAGATTAGCAGAAGATGCTCAGTGGGACAGCGACATTTTAAAAATTGAATTTAAAGAACTGTTAGAGCTGGATTTTGACATAACAGATACAGGATTTGAAATACCTGAAATAGATAGTCTTACGATTGAATTAATTGGTGATGAAAACAAACAAGAGGAAGATAAAGAGGTCTATTCTCTTTTAGACTCAATACCACAAAAGGTAAAAAAGAACGACTTGTGGATACTTGGGGAACATAAAATTTTTTGTGGTGATACATTGGACCCAGACTCATTCAAATGTCTGTTAATGACGGAAAAAGCTGAAATAATTGTAACCGACCCGCCTTACAATGTAAAAATCAAAGGGCATGTCTGTGGTAACGGTAAAATTCAACATACTGATTTTAAAATGGCGTCCGGAGAACTGACTGAGTCAGAGTTTATGGATTTTACGCAAAAGTTTATGGAAAACCTCCGTGAAAGCTCAACTGACGGAAGTTTACATTACATTTTTATCGACTGGAGAGGGTTAAAAACCTTTTTGACAGCAGGTGAACAGTACGATGAGCTAAAAAATATTTGCGTTTGGGATAAAACAACAGGCGGAATGGGGTCATTGTATAGGAGCCAGCACGAATTTGTATGTGTTTTTAAAAACGGAAAAAATCCGCACATCAACAATATCCAGCTTGGGCACAACGGCAGATATAGGACTAACGTCTGGTCAGTTAAAGGAATGAATGTTCAAAACAAGCAAGCACAAGAACTGTTTAAGCTCCACCCGACAGTAAAACCTGTAGGGCTTTTAAGTGATATTTTACTTGACGCCTCCTCACCAGGAGGTATTGTACTTGACTGTTTTGGAGGAAGTGGCTCTACCCTTATTGCTTGTGAAAAAACAAAACGAAAGGCAAGGTTAATTGAGCTGGACGAAAAATATTGTAATGCAATTATATATCGTTGGGAAAAGTTAACCGGACGAAAAGCTGAACTCAAGTTGAATTTTGGGGGCTAGCATGAAAAAGAAAGATTACGAAATCGGCTACAAAAAACCGCCCAAACATACACAATTTAAACCAGGGCAATCGGGTAATCCCAAAGGAAGACCCCAAAAACCTCAAACTATAGAAGATGCAGCTATTCAGACTTTAAAGCAAAAAATAAAAATTAAAAATAAAGACGGTGAGTACGAAAATATAGAGGCTTTCATTGCTCTTGCTCAAAGAATTGTATTTGATGCGTTAAAAGGCGATAAGCTGGCATTGAGATTCTGTATGCGTTACTTGTGGGATAAACCAATCAAAGAAATAAAAAATACAAACAAAGCACAAACAGTTGACGACGAAAAGCGAGAAGAACTTGAAAAACTTGTAAAAGATCTGCTTTATATGCGTTGTACAGGTAAAAAAGAACAGGAACAAGGGTAAAAGCCTTGTTTCTGCTCTTTTTAAAACAATACAAATAATTTCCAATGTTTCATTTGCTTTTTTAGCTATTTTAGGATTTTCGTGATGTTTTAATCTCGTCAGTGATGCTGTTATGATTATATGTGCAGACTTATCAAATTTTTTTCATGTCTCCTATTTGGCCATCGTATCAAAAATTTCTATGTACCAACTTATTTATATTCTGTTTTTGGATTTCGTATAAAAGCATTGAATTAATAATACCTATCTTGGAGCTAAAAAATAATATTGTTCAAACAGCAAAATGTATATTTTATATTATCGCCAAAACTATTTGTATTTTTGTAAAACAAATAAATCTTGATTAACAAAAAAATGTATGTTTAGACTTAAAATTGATATATCAACATATTGGAGTAGCACATGACTATAAGTTTTCAGGATTTAAAGCAACAATTTCCTATAATAACTCTTACTAATAAAAATACCGTCCAAACAAACAATAACCAGTCTGTGAAAACGCCAAAAGAGGAGTATCATGATTCTCATAAATTATTGTTAGCATTAGGTGGTTTGGCTGTGCTTGGTTCAGGAGCATTGCTTGTTTATAATTCTCTAAAAAGAGGAAAAATTACATCAACAAACAACTATTCACTTGAAAGAATAGATAAATTTATAAAAAGACTGCCTGAAGAATTAAAAATGAGCTGGCAAAGCAAAATAAAAAAACTTCCTCTTGATAAATCAGAATTTGTAAAAGCTCTGGTTAATAAAAAGCAGGATATTCTACCTTTGGAATATCTTTTTAAGTTAAAAGAATTAAGATTGCAAAATGTACCTGATTTGCCGCCCTTGATAAATTTAGAAAATATATCAGCTGAAAAAGCTAAAAATATTACACAAATATTGTCCGGTAAATATAAAACAGCATATTCCTCTACAAAATACACTAATGGATTTATGGAAGAATTTTTTGGAACATTAACAAAAATTTCCCAAAATGCAAAAGAAAATTACAAAAACAATAAACAATATACTTTCTTAAATATTGAAAATGTTGACACTCTATTTAACGATTTTGGCAAACCCAATAATGAAGAATATTTGAACAAATTCAGAGAACTTATTGCGTCTAATGCCAACAATCGATTGATTTATGTTACTAATGGCAAAAATAAAGAACTTGAATCTTTACAACATATGAAACTGGCTTTTACTGATGAAATTAAAACAATTGATTTATCCGGCGATTTGGCAGATTTTAGCAGACTTCAATCGGATATTGAAAGTATTAAGCACGATAAAATAATGGAATCTTTATCTGACTATTTAGATGATAGCATAGTTCAAACATTGAGCCATTTTGCCTGGAAAATAGATAAATCTGATATATTATTCTTTGACAATGTCACATCAAAAACTGCAAATCAATTTTTGGAGAAATTGCAAACAATTGTTGATGACAAATTTGTTAATATAGATGCAAAAAAAGAAGGCTTTGCAAAATTAAATGAAAAAATTCTGGCTGAATTGCCTAAGGCAAAAGACTTGTATAACAGAGAAAACAAATATACATATTTTTATTTAGATGGTTTAGAAGATTTAGTTTCAAAAACAGAAAAAGATTCTGAGGATTTTATAAAATTTAAAGAAATTATAAAAAACAGTATAGAAGGTTCTAATCTAAGGTTGATAATAAAAAATGAAAAACAAAATGAGGTGTTGAACAGCCTGAAGAACAACGATACTATAAGTATTAAATTTATTAAAGGGTTTGAATTTGGTAAATTGTATAAAGAAACTATTGAAAAAATGAACCAATGTGATTTTAGTTATATAGATAAAGATAAATTTATTCGTGAATATGTAAATTCATTTGTGACTGAAAAAGCAGGTTTAAAAGCATTTGGTCCGGATGGCAACGGTATATTGTTATATGGTCCTGCAGAAAAAACAAGAATTATAGCTGATTCCATAAGAAAATCTCTCGATGTAAATTATAAAGAATATGATTTCCTTGAAAATGGAAATACGGATATGTTAAAAGCTGTGTTTGACTTGAAAAAGATTCTCAAAGCTTCAGAGCTTGAATATCAAAAAACAGGGAAAAGAACAATTGTTGAGGTTCACAATTTGGATGAACTTTTAACACATAAAACTAAAGAAAATGTAAGAACAATAGCTCATTTTAAAAGTTTTGCAGAACTGGCTTCTGAAAAATTCCATACAACAATTTTGATGCGTACAGATAAACCCCTTGAAAATTTTGAAAGTGCATCAATTGGACCAAATAGATTTTTAGTAAAATTAAAAATAAAGGAGCAATAAAATGAAAATTAATCCAATCAATTTACAAAGTTATAAAAAAAATATAACAGGGCAAACAATTTTTTCAAATACTTTTTATACAAATCCGCTCTCCTTTGGAAATGATAGTTTTAAAAAGAATGATAATACCTTTGACGAAACTGCTAAATTAAGAAAAAGGTACGAGCAGATAAACCAAGAACGAATGAAAAAAGTGTATGATTCTTCTTTGGAATCTCAAGAAGAATTGATGCGAGAGAATGAAAGAACGTTGCGTGAATATAAAAAAATCAATGAAATTTTAGACAAATCTGATAAACAAAATTATTCAAAAGATTTTGATGTAATATCAAAATTTTTAGATGCAATGGACAATATAGAAAAAAACAAAGGTTTTAACAGAATCTCCGGTTATGAAGAAATAAAAGAGAAATTAAAAGAAGAATTTATCCTTTCAACAATAATGAAAGACAGAACTTCACAGGGTGTAGATGTGCCGAATATTGTTTTGTTTTATGGTCCTTCAAATAATGGTAAAACAACATTTGCTCAAGCTTTGGCTGAACAAAGTTTATCAAACATTGTAACTGTTTCAGGAGGCGAAGATGATGCAATGGAGCTGATTAAGGATTATGCTGAAGAATCATTAAAAAACTACAATGAAAGTACTGACAAAAAGCGGACAATTATTGTTGTTAATGAAGCAGAATTACTCGCTAATGAATGCTCTTTTGATATAGAAAAATTTAAAAATTTTATCAAAGACTGTTCATCTAAATATAAATGTACACTATTTTTAACATCAAATACCCCTTTATTTATAGATAATGACATACTTGCTCAGACAAATTTTAAAGTTCCTGTTGGAACTGCAGACAGAAAAACGTGTAAAGAAATAATTGTTGATAATTTTAATACATTAAATATCAAACCGGAGGGTAATATTGATAATCTGGTAAATGCATTTTTTGTGAATCCTGAAAAATTTTATGCAAATGGAGATATTGTTAATATCCTAAGGTCAACATTACAAGACAAACCTAATGCAACAATATCAGACTTTATTAAAACATTAAAAAAATACGAAAAAACAACTATTAGTGTAGAGGATATCAATAATTTCGAAGAAGATAAAAAAGCACTGGCAGAATAAGCTACTCTGCCGGTGCTTTTATGATTATTGTTAAGGAAGATGATTTTCTGAATTCCAATATGTACAAACTTCTTCCGTTTTTATATATTCATTAGTTTTGTCCGTCATCTTGTCTAATCTTGTGATTTCTTGTCTTATGTCTTTTACCTTTTGCTCATCGCTTTCTGACAATTCGTTTGTTAATTTAACTTTAAGTCCAAATCTGTTCGGCCCAATTGAAGCAGATTCAAAATTTTCTAAAGGCATATCAGTCTTAAACAGGAGTGTTGTATGAAATTTTTCAGAAGCAAGTTCAGCAAAACTTTTAAAATGAGCTATCATTATTATATTTTCTTTAGACTTATTAGTCAGCAATTTATCCAGATTCTTTATATATAAAATGGAGCGTCTATCAGTATATTCATAGCCGGTTTGTGCGTTTTTTAAAGCCTGTTTTATTGCCTTAATTGAGTCAAAAGGTTTGTTTTCATCATATTCTATTTCTTTAAAAGCAGTTTCTGATGTGTTTTTTAGCCAATTTATAAAATCATCTTTTTTTCGGGAATTTCCGTATATTAGTATTCCGTTTTCTATAGGGACTTTTCTTCCTGTATTTTGTTCTATTCTTAGTAAATCCAGAAAACTATCTTTAACCTCCATTTTCTTTTCCATCATGTTACCTTCACCGGTAATTTCTTTGTTTAAAAGATTATTCATTTCTGCAACAAGTTCATTTTTATGTTTTCTTGTTTCATTAATTGACTTAGACAATTTCTGATAAGCTTCATAGGCACGTGTATTTTCGTATTTTGTAAACAAGCCGGTGCCATATCTTCTTTTACACAATGTTTCTACATCACTATATTTGTGAAAAACTTCACCCAGATTTTTTAGTTCGTTTTCATCTGCATTTAATGGGTCAAAGCTTTTTAGAGGAACATCAACATAATAAACATCATCATAAGATGATTTAAAACTAAGATTATACGGGTTATTGATAGTATTGGTTATATTATTATTTCTATTAAATTTTTGTGAATAATTAAAATTGCTAATGGGTGATATTTTCATTTCATTTCCTTTCTTAGTAAGGTTTATTAAGAATATAATTATTTCTAACTTGTATTTTTAGATATGCTTCTGTTTTTCTTTTTGTAATTGGGTTAATATCTGTTTCATTTGGTTCCACAACTTTTGCATGAGATGATAAATAACCTCTTTGACCCAAAATTTTTATAAATTGTATCGTTCTTGACATATCATTAGACTCATTAATTTCTGTAATTATATCTTTTAAACGAAATTCGTTTTTATAAAATTTTAAAGCTTTTAAATCTTCTTTTGATATAATTGCATCTCTCAGATTAAATCCATATTTTATTGGAAGTTCATATTCACTTTTCGGTTGTATGTCTTCTTCACTTTGTGATATTGGATTTGGATTTCGTTTTATATTATCAATTGCATTTTTTGCAAGTGCTGAAATCTGTATATTCTCATCATTGCATAATTGAGAAATTATATTTGCATTATTTTCTAATCCCCATTTATTAACAAGATTGATAACAGCAATTTTATAAAAATCATTTTTATCTGTATATTTTCGTAAAATATTTAAATTATAATGTTTGTTTATAAATTTTTTTGCTTCAATGATAGTTCTTGTGCTATTAGAAGTTGTCACATCTGTATCTTGTTCACAAATATCTTCTGCAATAGGCAAAAATTTAGGATTATTCAAATCATTTATACTTTTCATAACAAAATATTTGGC